>JASLFF010000782.1 GCA_030150795.1 Terriglobales bacterium
CCGATAATCGATCCGACAAGGTAGAACAAACCTGCAATTTTCCGTAGCCATTTGGAAAGGCCCCTGATCGTTTCACCGAAATCTCCCAACTTTGGGTAGAGCAGCAGGAACAGCGAGGAAATTCCCAGCGTCAGGTAAAACAAGGTCCATTTCACCATTGCATAAGAATGGGGATGGAAGGTATCTTCCGCCTGGGGATTAAGGGTTTGCCAAATCGCGGCATCTTCCGCGTAGTCCGCCGCCCCTGCCGCCAGAATGCAAATGAATGCGGACCAGCCTAGCAGGCGCGCGACGTTATGGCTCGCGCGACGCATCGGCGCGCTTACCGCGGAAACAAAAAGTGCCACATACAACACAATAAAAAAACAATCAATGATCTGTTGCATCCGCATCGTGTGCCAATTGGCCTTGGCTTCAGTCAGCTCGGTGCCTGCCGCATCGAGCGCATTTCCCAGCAGCAGAATCGCCTGGTGCCGGCTCTGCACGAACTGCATTCTGAGCCCGCGTCCGGGAGCGCCGCAGACTAATTCGCTTTTGGACGGGTCGGTGCAGTTCTCCTGCACCGTACCTTTATATTTCTTGTCGTTCCAAGTCAGGAAAGCTGCGCACACGATCAGCGCAAGCAGTATCAGCAAGTTACCGCGCATAGTAGCTCCTGGTGATAGCAGTCGCAGATTATATATTTATATAAGCGGAAAACATCATGGATTTCCCTCCTTGTTGACGGGTACGGAATTGATGGAATGAGACCGGACTGAAAACGAACCATGGCCAACTACATTGCCGCCATTGATCAGGGGACCACGAGCACACGCTTTATTGTGTTTGACGCCGCAGGGAAAGTTGTGGCCTGCGCGCAGAAAGAACATCAGCAGATATATCCGCATCCTGGATGGGTGGAGCACGATGCCGAAGAAATCTGGGCGCGAACTCAGGAAGTAATCACTGAGGCGATGGCCGAGTCGCGGCTAAAGACCGGCGATATTGCGGCGATCGGGATCACGAACCAGCGCGAAACCACGCTGCTGTGGAACAAGAAGGCAGGCAAGCCGCTCCACAATGCAATCGTATGGCAAGACACACGCGTGGCCGGCGAAGTGCGTAGATTTGCCACAGAGCTGGGCGATCCCTTTTTTCGAAGCCGCACAGGCTTGCCGCTCTCAACATACTTCAGCGCGCTCAAATTGCGCTGGATGCTGGAAACGATTCCCGGTGCGCGGCGACAGGCCGAGGCCGGCGATCTGATGTTCGGGAACATTGACTCATTTCTGCTGTGGAAACTAACGGGCGCGGAACATGGCGGTCTCCATGCGACCGACGTGACCAACGCCAGCCGCACGCAGTTGATGAACCTGAATACCCTGCAATGGGATGACGAGCTGTTGCGCGCGTTTTCTATCCCGCAGCCGATCCTGCCGGAGATTCGATCCAGCAGTGAAGTGTATGGCCACATTGCACAAGGACCGTTAAAAGGCGTGGCGATTGCTGGAATCCTGGGAGACCAGCAGGCCGCCCTGGTCGGGCAGACGTGTTTCAGAAGCGGTGAAGCCAAAAACACATACGGCACCGGCTGCTTTCTGCTGATGAATACCGGCGCGAAACCGACGGAATCGAAACACGGACTGCTGACGACCGTCGCCTATAAATTGGGTGAGCAGCCGGCGCGGTATGCACTGGAAGGCAGCGTTGCAATCGGCGGAGCGCTGGTGCAGTGGCTGCGCGACAATCTGGGAATAATCAAGACAAGCGCCGAAGTCGAGGAACTGGCGCTAACGGTAGAAGACAATGGTGGCGTGTATATGGTCCCGGCATTTTCCGGGTTATATGCGCCTTATTGGAAAGAGGATGCGCGCGGCGTGATTGCGGGTTTAACGCGTTATGCGAACAAAGGCCACCTGGCGCGGGCAGTGCTGGAGGCGGTGGCATTCCAGACGCGTGAAGTGGTGGAAGCCATGGAGCAGGATTCCGGCATTCGGCTGGAAGAATTGCGCGTGGACGGCGGAATGGTTGGCAACAGTCTGTTGATGCAATTTCAGGCTGACATGCTTAATCGGCCAGTGGTGTTACCGTCGACCAAGGAGACCACGAGCCTGGGCGCGGCTTATGCGGCAGGCCTGGCGATTGGATTTTTCAGCAATGTGGATGCGCTATGCCGGTACTGGTCCGCGGAGAAAACATGGAAACCGACGATGGACCAAACTCGCCGGGAACAAATGTACGGGCACTGGAAAAAGGCGGTGACCAAGACATTTGACTGGCTGGAAGCATAAGAAACTGATGTTTTGATGATAACCGCCGACTGTCCCTTTCGATCTAAATAGCAGAAGGAGGATGCGGGGAACATTCCGGCTGCTTGTGGTGTCACTTACTGCAATGACCGTCCGTGGCGACCAATAAGACTTGTGGAGATCCAATGACAAGCTATTGCCTCATACTCTTAGCGCTTTTGCTGCCCGTGCAACGCTTTCTGGCGAGTGTTTCCGGGCATATTTTGGATCGTGAAGGCAAGCCTCTCATCGCAGCGGAGGTGAAATACACCAACGTGGGGAGCCTGGACAACGGTTCCAGCGCATCGCTTCCGAGCGGTTCTTTCGATAGTTCAGCGGCAGCTCCAATGGCAAGGGTCTCAGAGGGTTCAGGACGAGTTTACAAAACCCTGACAGACAAGAAGGGGGCCTTTGCTCTGGTGGGCATTGCGTACGGCATATACAAGGTAGAGATCACCGCTGCCGATGGCACCCGTGTTTACTCCGGCAAGAAATATATAGGCGACAACACTGACGAAGCTTCGCAGAATATTTTGAACGTTGACCTGTCAGCCGCCACAAATGATCCTACGGGGCCTGGCGGCTCCAGCCTGGCTCCGGGAAAGAAAACAAAAGAACAACTGGAATTGATCCGGCAGGAAAATGCGCGTGCGTCACAGATCAACAAGCTGATGGTGCAATATCACACAGCGGTTGGGGTAGAAGACTGGCTGAACGCAATCAGCCTGATCAAGAAATTAATCGCGGTGGACCCGAACCGCTGGGAGTTCTACCAGAACCTGGGTACGCTTCAATCCAACCAGATGCAATACGCGGAAGCAGCGCAGAGCTTCGCCAAAGGAGTAGAAGTAGCACAAAAGACGTTGAAAAACTCTTCCGACTCCGATCAAGCGCTAACGAATATTGGCGACTTGCTGCTGGCCGAAGCTGATGCTTACGATCACGCGGAAAAGGTGGATGAAGCAGTGGAGCTTTATCAGAAAGCGGCAGAAACGTATCCGCGCCCTTTCATGGCGAAATATCGGGCATGTAACGCGCTGACGAACGCCGGCAAATATGAAGCCGCGATCGAGAAGTGCAACCAGGCGATTGCAGAGGACCCCACACAGTGGGGGCCTTACCAAGTGCTGGGCGGAATTTATTCCGCGCTCGACAAGCCGAAGGACGCTCTTGAGTCGTACCAAAAAGGAGTTGCAGCGGCACAGAAGATGCTGGAAGGGCAGCCCGATGCACGCACAAAAGTCGGGCTGGGACAAATGCTGAATTCTGAAGGCAATCTGCTGGTGCAGCTTAAGAAATATGACGAAGCTATTGGAGTGTTCGCGAAGGCGGCGGAGTCGGCCGCATACCCGGCGATGTCGTACTTCAATCTGTGCGCCACTTACTACAACCTCAAGCGCAGCCAGGAAGCGGTAGCTGCCTGCGACCATGCTATTGCGTCCGATCCAACACTGGCGGACGCATACTTCATCAAGGGTTCAATCCTGTTTGGACAGGGACAATTGGAGCACGGGAAATATGCGGTCCCGCCGGGAACAACGGAAGCGCTGAACAAATATCTGGAATATGCGCCGTACGGAGACCACGCCAAGACAGTGAGGGACATGATCAACCAACTAGGCAAGGACATGGGAACTATGTACCAGCCAAAAAAGAAGTAAGCAGAGCACCATGAATCCAACAACCGGGGAATCGAGCAGCACGGATTGAGCAGTTCGGAAAAGCCTTCATTGCCCGTTCGCTAACCATCTGGGCCACCCAGCTGTGAGAGATCGAATCCTAATCAGGGTTACTTCAACGAACGGAGGCTAGTGCCATGAAGGCAGCATTTCTCATTGGTCGTCTGGTATTCGGCGGGTTCTTTCTTTATAACGGCATCAATCACCTTAAACAGCGCAAGCAACTGGCGCAGTATGCAGAGACAAAGAATGTGCCCATGGCTGAAGCGGTCGTGGCGGCAACTGGCATCACGTTGATTGCCGGCGGCACCAGCATCTTGCTGGGCGTGAAACCTAAGCTGGGCACAGCCGCGATTGCCGGTTTCCTGGCGGGCGTCTCTCCCGTGATGCACAATTTCTGGACAGTAGAGGAGCCGCAGCAGCGCATGAATGAAATGATCAACTTCAGCAAGAACATGGCGCTTCTTGGCAGCGCTCTCGCGCTCATGGGCATCGAAGAGCCCTGGCCGGTAAGTGTACCCATAAGCAAGGAGGAGATCGAAGCACGCGGCTATGAAGACCTGATCGCCGCATAATCCTGCAAAACTTCTGGAGAAGAAAAGTCATCATGCATCGCAGAGAGTTTCTGAGGGGCGTGGCCCTGGCAGGTATCGCGGCGCGGGGGGCGCGAGGGTTGACCGGCAGCTTTGCCGACGGCATGCAATCGAGCGCAGGCGGAAATAAAGAAGGAGGCCCGATGATCTATCGCACACTGGGGCGAACAGGCGAATGCGTCTCCGCCATCGGCATGGGCGGGTTCCACATCGGTCAGCCCAAACTTAGTGACGATGACAGCATCAAGCTGATTCGTGCCGCCATCGATGGCGGAATCAACTTCATGGACAACTCATGGGACTACAACAAAGGGCAGAGCGAAGTCCGCATGGGGAAGGCGCTGAAGGATGGCTATCGACAAAAAGTTTTCTTAATGACGAAGCTCGATGGCCGCACCAAAGAAGAAGCGACCAAGCAGATTAATGAGTCTCTGCAGCGCTTGCAGACCGATCATCTTGATTTGATCCAGCACCATGAGATTATTCGCTTTGACGATCCTGACCGCGTCTTTGCCGAGGATGGAGCGCAGGAAGCCGTGCTGGAAGCCAGGAAAGCCGGCAAGGTACGCTACATTGGATTCACCGGACACAAGGACCCGCATATCCATCTCTACATGCTGGAAGTGGCAGCCAAGCACAACTTCCATTTTGATACCGTGCAGATGCCGCTGAATGTAATGGACGCACACTTTCGCAGCTTTGGCGAATTAGTACTGCCCAAGCTGGTGGAGCAGAAGATTGGCGTGCTGGGAATGAAATCCATGGGTGACCAGATCATTCTGAAGAGCGGCGTGGTGAAGCCCATGGAATGCCTGCACTATGCATTGAACCTGCCGACATCCGTGGTGATTACGGGAATTGACAGCCAGGAAATTTTGCAGCAGGCATTTGAAGCCGCCAAGACTTTCAAGCCCATGAGCAAAGACGAAGTCGCGGCCCTGTTGGCCAGGACGGAGAAAGTAGCGGCAACAGGCGAATACGAACTGTTCAAGACTTCAGCACACTTTGATTCCACGGCACACCATCCGGAGTGGCTGGGCGGACAGTCGCTCCATGTGGATAAGCTTGCCGGACCGCCGAGCTAACTGAGCTCGCCGGAATCGCGCGTGGTCGGAAAAGCTGCTCACCGCACAACAGCGAGCTTTCACGGCTGCGCTCCGAGCTGAACGAACTCCGTCTTTACATCTCCATTTGGGTAGATGGTGTGCATGGCGAAGCCCAGTGGAGTGCTCCAAGGAAGCAGGCGGCTGGTGGTTGGCGCGATGTGCCAGGTAATCCCGTCGCGCTCAAAGACCGTTCCCACATGCCAATGGCCCACCAGCATGTGCCGGACTCCGATCCGGTGCAGCAGATCCAGTTCCCGCGAGCGATACGGCTCATTGATCACCCAATACGGCTTAGGGTCTGGCGGCATATTGTCGCCGCGCGCCGCTGGAATGTGCTGGATGCCAATCACAATGTTTCCCCCGCGCTGGTCGCCATCGTTGTCATTGCCCCGACGGTCGTCGGCATCAGATTGGTTCTGCGGGTGCTGGTCGTCATTTTGATTTTGACGCGAATCATTTCTCTGTGAACCTAGGTTCCACCAGTGGCGGCGGTTGCCGCGATCGTCTCTATTTCCGCTGGCGCCCTGGCGCGAGAGCCATGAAAGCATTTTTTGCGACTCGGCTTCTGTCTGAGGAGGCATTGGCTGTGGTGATTGGGCATCAAACTGGTCGAAATTGCCAAGGAGTTGGGAGTCGATCACAAGAAACGTGACGCCTTTGACTTGAAAGCGATAGTAGTCCGGTCCAAAGACTTCCCTGTATTTTTCTACGTCAGTGCTGTGCACATCATGATTGCCTGGCGCATAGTAAACGGGTGCGTGCAACCACTTTAAGATGCCGCGGGCGATCAACCACTGGTCATAGTTCTCGCCCACATCGCCGCTCACGATTACAGCATCGGGGTGGCGCGCATTCACCATGTCCACGGTGCGGCGCAAATTATCGAACGCGTGCGGAGCCTGAGGTTCACCCAAATGCGTGTCACTGATCTGTGCAATTGTCACCTGCGCATGGCTGGCTAATGGACATGCCAGCATGAACACGCAGCCCAGCAGTGCTAACAATACGCATTGAAATAGCGCCGTAAAAAGGCGCAAAAATGGCTTTGTCATATTTTCAGTTCTCATGGATATGAAGATAAGAACCCGTTTTGTGCTCTGGAGTTGTCAGCAGAATGCTTCAATGGGTAACCTGTTCACGGCGCGCGATGGAACTTTCAGCGCGGGAAAGCATCGAATCTTTATGGAAAATTTACAAACTGTGGTTTTGGGCGGCGGGTGTTTCTGGTGCCTGGAAGCGGTCTTTGACCGCATGGAAGGCGTTACATCAGTTGAATCGGGTTATATGGGTGGCCACATGGACAAACCGACCTACCGCCAAGTGTGCAACGGCGATACCGGACACGTTGAAGTGGTGTGTGTTACGTTCGATCCTGCAGTCGTTACGTTCCGAGAAATTCTGGATGTGTTTTTCTCCATTCACGATCCCACTACGCTGAATCGCCAGGGGAATGACATGGGTACCCAATATCGCTCGGCAATTTTCTATTCGACGGAAGAGCAATATCGCGAGGCGAAGAAAGTAATTGACGAATTGAATGCGGCGAAACACTGGCCGAATCCGATCGTAACGTCACTGGAGCCCGCTGCCAAATTTTTTGTGGCCGAGGATTATCACCAGGAATATTTCGCCAACAACGGGAACCAGCCGTATTGCCAGTTTGTGGTAGCGCCTAAGGTAAAAAAGTTCGAGCAGAAATTCGCGCAAAAAGTTAAAGCGTGAGCGCAACATTTCACGGCCTATGGTGTTGCGCTAACCTATTTGTTTTTATAGTTATGGCAGCCCTCCTTCGCCCAAGACACAGCATCTCAAGAAACAGTAGAAGGAAAACCGACGCGAGGAGAACCTATGAAACGCTTAATTACATTGCTGTTTGCATTCGTCATGGCTGCTTCCTTAAGCATGCTGGCGCAAGAACCCGCTGCCAATCCGGGTGGCGCTGACAAGAAGACCGACAAGGCCGAGAAGAAAGAAGCCAAGGCCGCGGAAAAAGGCAAGTCCATGAGCCTGACCGGTTGGGTGAAAGAGCAGGACGGGAAAACCGTATTTATCAATGATAAAGATAAACAGGCCTGGAACATCGAAAACATGGATGCCGTGAAGGGCCATGAAGGCCATCACGTAAAGGTCAAGGCCAAGTTGAATGAGTCCGACCATAGCGTGAACGTTGAGAAACTCACAATGCTGCGCAAGAGCAAGCAGACTGCTGAAGAAAAGCAGAACGAAGAAAAGAAATAGCAGCAAGTAACAACTAATAGGATTAAGCGGCGGAGTCGACTGGCTCCGCCCTTATTTTTGTTTGGCGTATGCTTTAAGTGTGCGTACTTCTCTGCCCAAGGCCGATCAGAAGCTTATCCAGATTGTGGATACCGCGCTGGTTGAAGCTGCGCGCAAGAGCGGCGACTGGCTGGCGTGCCGGAAGGGATGCACTCAATGCTGCTATGGTCCATTCGCGATCAGCCAACTGGATGCTTGGCGACTACAAGTAGGCTTGAATGAACTTGAGTCGAGCGACCCGAAGCGTGCGGCGCGAGTTCGACGGCGTGCACAGCAGGCCGTACAGCGATTGTCTGCGACTTTTCCTGGCAATCCCCAAACCGGCATTCTGGCCGAAGACGAAGACGCTGAAGCTGCGTTTGCCAATTTCGCCAATGACGAGCCTTGTCCCGCGCTTGATTCTGCCACAGGAGCTTGCGATTTGTACGCCGCACGTCCCATGACATGCCGCACGTTTGGTCCACCGATGCGGTCAGGGCCGGAAGAAGGGCTGGCTGTCTGCGAATTGTGCTACCACGGCGCAACCAACCAACAGATTGCCGAATGCGAGATGGTTCCCGATCCGGAAAATCTTGAAGAAAAGTTGATTACGCAAGCGGAAAAACTGACGGGTAAATGCGGGAACACGATTGTGGCGTTCTGCCTGGCGGGGTAATTTCGCTGCAGATTTACGGAGCGCGGCAGGGCCGCAACCAAATGAAAATCCAGTGAACCGCTTTCCTCATGGTTCGTATGATATGAGTTTTCTTAACTTATAACAGCGAGCTTCTTCATGGCCAAGGCGGCCTAAAAATTCTTCGTAGGCCTGGCACAAACTTTGATTGCTAACAATGCAGAAAAGCACAGATCAATCCTTCCTTCCGCCAAGCTTGAGCGACTGGCACCCAGATCGCGGATTTGAGGCCGAAAGAAATAGCAATTTAAGGAAACGATTGCGCCGGAAAGGACACTACCTTTTATCGAAAGAAGAAGACGGAGAAGCAGCCATGATGATCCAATATGGAACCACGACGAACTTTGTCGTCTCCTATGACAGCTCTTTCACGGGCGGAGTTGGACAACCGAATGGACCCGCACTATCCCAAAGCGTGCTCGACTATTGCGAATATGACCTGGCGCGGCTCAGCGTGCTGTTTGGCGGTATTCTGCCGCCGTCAGCATCGCTTCCCATTCAGATCAATCTCGTTCCCGGAGGCGGAGGAGGCAATAACAATGGCGTAAACATCATCAACTGCTTCTGCAGCGTGAGTACCGATCTGATGTCCATGCCTACGATCGTGGTGGCCGAACTGTCTGAGATCTTTATGGTTTTCCAAAACAAGGGGTGGATTGCCGGTTGGAGCCATGGCGAAGCTCTTTCCCGCGTTTGTGCCGGACTTCTCTACCCCAACCGCGCTTGGCTTTTCCAGACCGGGGACCAATGGCTCAATGGCTCACCCACTTCGACCCACCCGGCGCGATCAAATTGGGTGGACAACGTTGATCATACGGACCAGGATGTGGTCTCTACCGGTTGCGGAACGCTCTTCTTGAACTACCTGGCGAACCAGTTGAATTTGCGCTGGCCGGACATCATCGTCGCGGGCGCGCCCACGACCCAAACTCTGGCCGAGACGGCGAGCATTCTTGGCGTGTCGAACGCCTGGACGAATTTCATCAGCCTGATTACGACCCACTTTCCGCCCGGCAGCGGTCTGCCCGCGGAGCCGACGAGTTTTGGCCAGCCTCCCGAACCAACCGACGATCCGTTTCCTCTGGGCACAGTGGTTCCGCCGGTCCCTATGCTTTATACGCGCCATAACCTCGCCGACGACGGCACCACGCACACAGGATCGCTGAGTGACAGCCCGGACATCATCGTCAAAAACAATCCTGTGGCCGATCCCCAGACCACATATTCGACACCAGCCTCGATCGCCAGTGACACTGAGAGCGACCCAAATGTTCTGACCGGGCAAGCTAATTACATATACCTGCGTGTTTGGAACCGGGGCTCCGCAGATGCTGCTAATGTCTTCGCGACCGTCTATTGGTCAGAGCCAGCCACGCTGGTGACTCCGAACCTGTGGAACCTGATCGGCCCTGCTTATTACCCTCAAGTGCCGACAGGGAGCGCGGTCGAGGTTGCGAGCCCGGGGATCACGTGGCCTGCTGACAAGATTCCAGCACCCGGGCACTATTGTTTCGTGTCTGCGGTGGGGAACGCGGACGCGCCTGGACCCAACCCCTCAAGCTTTGCTACTTTTGACGATTTCATGAATTACATTTACGCCAACAACAACATCACCTGGCGCAATTTCAATGTCGTGCCTCCCGGCCCGCATCCTTTGCCGCCATGGGGCCATTTCATTCCCCTGCGCTTTCTGGTGGCCGGGGCCTGGGACGCGGCTCGAAAATTTTCTCTGGAAACCCACGCCGAACTTCCCGAGGAAAGCCGCATGGCTTTGCAGGTCCCGCACTGGATAGGGCATGGACTGAAACCGGCGCATCCGAAACTGGAGGAGTTGGAGGACGACAGGACGGACCCGGGGAGCCGCCGGCGTGTACGAATCCCGCTGCATGCGAATGGCCGGCATGAACTGGGTCAGATTGAGTTACCCGCCGGGACTGCGGCCGCCAGCCACTTGTTGGTGCATATTCCCGAAGAGCGGCACCATCATCCGCACAAAGTCGTTGTCCGGCAACTATACGAAGGACGCGAAGCAGGAAGGATCACCTGGCTCATCCTGCCCAGACATCGGCGTAAATGATGAGAAACGAAGTTGGGAAGCCGCCTCGCCGCTTGATTTTCATAGCGCGGCAGGGCTGCAACCGAACGAAAACCAGTGAAGCGCTTTCCTCATAGTTCGTCTGATGTGAGTTGCCTGACTTACAACAGCGAACTCCTTCATAGCCGCGTGCCTAAAAAATTCTTCGCGGCCTGGCTTACTCGCCTGAACTGTCTTACAGCAGTCTCACTTCGCAGCGATCAATCTAAGCCCCGGCCGAGACCGGCATATCTGAAATCACGCCTTCAGGAATGTGGTAACGCTCAGTGCGCGGAAGTTTGCCGAGCAATCCCAGAGCGAAGAACGCGCCGGCGACGATCAAGAAAGTCGCAAGACGGAGATTTCCAAGGCTCGCGGGTGAAAGATCAAAATACTTCCCTAGCCTCCACATGGCCCAGCCGGCAAGCTGCGTGGGGACAACCGTCCAAACGGCAACGTAAAACCAGCCTTTTTCTGCGCCTTCATCACGGGTGGAACGGGCTGCGCGCGGCGTGAAATCGAGCACAGTCGCAAGCACGATGGCCGCTGCCAGCGGGTAATAAAGCTTGTAGAAGAGATCGTTGATGATCCAGCGACCGAAGAAAAAGTTAATGCCCAGGCCGATCAGATTGATGGTGAATGGCACCAGCAGGTCAATCCACGCGGCGGTGTAGCAGACAACGCGATACCAGAGATTCGGTTTGGGCTCGCCGTAATGCGTGATGTAAGGCCGGGGCTCGCCGCCGGGAAGGCGTCCGGCGAACCCTCGCCAGATGCAAACGGCAGTTACGATCGCCAGCCAGATCCAGTGGCGGCAATCAGGCCCGTGAGCATAAAGATCAGCGGTAAGGTGGCCAGGGAGAATCCAGAACACCCATATCCAAATGGGGACGTGGAGCACACGGTAATAGTTCTTGTTCTTTTCACGTTCAACGACTTTTTTCATGAATGCTTGTGGGGTTCCGAACAGCATTCTAATTCGCAGGCGCGCCTGTTGTGAAGCTGGATCAGCGATGCAGACTTAGCAATTCAGGAGCCTTTCTGGCAACCGATTAGTTTGCGGCCTCAGGATGCTTTTTTAAATACGCTTTTACGAATGGGCACACGGGAACGACCTTAAGCTGATTGAAGTGGGCATAATCCAGCGCAGCGCGAATCAGCTGGTTTCCCAGCCCTCGTCCCCGCGAAGCTTGCGGGACCTCAGTATGGATCAGGGTAATGCTGTGGTCTGTGCGGCGGTATTGCAGCAGCGCTTTCTCATTCCCCAGCGCGATCTCAAACTGACCCTTGGCTTCATTGTGCGTAACGGAATTGCTATCCATGAGGCCGCTCCGTCTTTACTTTAGGCGATTCTACGCCAATGCCGCACCGCGACAACAGGTTCTTTGAGATTGCCGCCTGAATTTGATTTTGCCCACAACTGGGCTTGCTGGATCCATTAAGTCTCTTGCTCCAAACGCTCCGCCGGCTTGGCCACTACGTCCGTTGCCGGCCACGAACCAGTGAAGCATGCCAGTACATAGATTCCGCCGACAATCGCGAACCCCTCAGCAAGCCCACGCGTGTGAGAAACCGTGCCCACAATAAATGAGAATGCCAATTGCAACAGAGTTCCCAGAAAATAAAACGTATTCTGCACGCGTCCCATAAAGTGTTTGGGGACCAATTCCATCATGGTGCTGGTAATGGCAACGCCTCCCAGCGCGCGGCAACAACCCATAAGACAATAAACCGCAACGCACACAGCCAGCGCCATGCTGACTTTGAGCGGCGCGGAAATCTTCAATACACCCTGAATGCGCGCGCCCAGGAACGGCAGCGAGATCAAGGAAATTGCCAGCAATGCCATGGAAATTCCAATGGCGCGGCGATGTCCGGTACCGCGTATAAGCGCGGGCGTATAAATTGCGCTCATGAATGCACCAATCGCCCAGCCGGCATTCAGCCATCCATAACCGACAGCGCCGGATTTCAAAATGCGGTCGCTGAACGGCGCCGTAATCACGCCTTGCGTCAACATTCCCGCCATAAACAGGGCCCAGGCAGTGCCCAGCAGCAGCAATCGCGGGCGCAGTTTGATATAGGCAATGCCCTCTTTTAATTCATGCACAAACTTTGCCACCGCGCTTTCATGCACGATTGTTGCATCGGCCACAGCCACCGTGTGCCGGCCCTTGCGTACAAACAGGTAACACGCAAACGAGAGCACGTAACTGGCAAAGTCGATAAACAGCACGCCTGAAAGGCCGATCTTGTTATAGACAAATCCCACAAGCGCGCCTGCCAGCAGCCATCCGCCTTGCACGCCTGCAAGCAGAAAACTATTCGAATGCACAAAGTGGGAATCCGGCGTAAGTTCCTGGATGAGCGCGTTAATGGTGGGCCAGAACATCCAGAAGCCCACGGCCACAATGATCGACATCAAATAAACTTCCCACAACGCGGCCACGCCGCGCTACGCCAGCACCGCCACGCAAAGGATCACCAGGCCGCGTGCTGCGTCCAGCACCATGAGCAGGCGGCGCCGATCTTCACGGTCAATCACTACCCCGGTGAATGGCAGCATGACGAGTGCGGGGAGGGTTTGCAGCATGAGCAGCGTTCCCAGCGCTACTT
>JASLFF010000031.1 GCA_030150795.1 Terriglobales bacterium
GCGCGTGCGCGGCGATTTTACGGCCGGCCATATGCGCTTCTTCCGCAGCGGCCTTCAGTTCTTCAAAGGTAAACTGTGGAGCCCCCGGACTATCGCCTTTGGAAAGCACGCCGCCGGTGGCAAGGATTTTGATTACGTCCACGCCGTATTTCACCTGGGCACGTACCAGGTGGCGGACCTGGTCAACGCCATCGGCAATCTGGAAGTCGCGCTCTTCAGGAAACATGCTGACGCGGGTCTGCGGAGAAAAATTATTCAAGTCGCCGTGTCCGCCTGTGATGGAAATGCCCGGGCCACTGGCCACGATGCGCGGCCCCGGAATCAAGCCTTCATTGATTGAGTTGCGAAGATCAACGGCCAGAAACGGAAGCGAACCAACATCGCGCACACTGGTAAAACCCGCCTCCAGCGTTTTGCGCGCGTTCACCACAGCGGCAAAGGCGCTTTGGAAAGGCGTGTCTTTGAAATTGTAAATTTCATCATAGCGGTCAGCCCGCGCGCCAAGATGTGTGTGGCAATCGATCAATCCGGGAAGCACGGTGGCATGTGAAAGATCCACAACCGTTGCGCCTGCGGGAATCGAGACCTCTCCAGCCGGCGAAACTTTTTGAATGCGGTCGCCCGCCACGACGATCACCATGTTCTCGCGCGTTTTGTCGCCGGTGCCGTCAAACAGATGTCCCGCGCGAATGTAGATAGTCTTGGGTGAGGGCGTTGGTGCGGGAGACGGCTGTCCATATGCAGGTGAGGACGCAGTGATAGACAAAAAAAAGATTGCCACAAAAAAGAAGAGGGAGAACCGTTTCATCCAAAGCTCCTCGGGAAAATATCGGTGAGTATATACGAAGAAAAGCGGCGAAGGATTTATCGTTGGAGCGCAGTCACAAACATGCGGCGAGGGCAGGGTCCCCGACCACGCGCCGAGCCGTCTGCTTCAAGGCACGACGATCAAACCAAAGCCATACAGTTAAAGCGGTTTGGAGCGCAGCGACAAAATCAACGACTTAGCTCTTGGCAACCAACAGCACTCGGGAAAAATTCAGCCAGATCCGCCAGCGATCGTACTCGCGGCTGTGTGAAGTCGCGGTAACCACGGCGTCTTCCACACAATTCTTGCTGAAGATCACTTGCAATTTCGATCCCAACCCCACCATTGGACCAATCAGCATTGTGGCATCGCGCTCACCCACGGGAAGAATCAGGTCGCGTTCCTGGAACGGCAGGCCGTTGCTGGCAAGCCCGCGAAGAATCGCAATGGTCCCGCCTTCAGGAATTTGCAATGCCTGCGTTTCTTGCGATGATTCAGGCGTTTCCGGCTGCGTTGCAACTCGCGCGCTGCTGGCTCCGCTGACCGTGGCTGGGTTGATCACAGTCACGGCAGGCACGCCCAATTCCCAGTCTTCCGGAGGAAAATAAATTCCCCAGAAGTTTTCCGGGCGGTAGAGTTCGATTCCATATTCGCGCTCGCCGGAATCCGCCCAGACCACCTGGCCAACGCGCCACTTATATGGCGCAAGCATGGCCACGCGGACTTCCATCTTGGGTTCCAGCGGGACTGCTGAACGGATCTTGGCGCCGTGCCGGTTCACAAGAATAGTTTCCGCGGCCCCACTCACGTGTGACCCGTCACTCTTCTGGCCGGAGACTGCTAACGCTAATGAAACAAGAACACGAGAGCTTCTACGCCCTCGCTCCTGTGGAATGAGTTGCGCCATATTGTCTCTTTAAGACAACGCTTAGATTTAAGGAAACTATAGAGCCCACGGCCAGTTGCAGGCTATATTACCGGCATCTCTCCTCTGCCGATACCAAAAAGAAATGCCCCATTGTCCCACGGTAATCTCGACTGTCAATACCTTAGAATGTTCCAGTTTTCGGCCTTGGCAACAGCTTTGGCTTAACCGGAAGAGCCAAACCTCACCATTTGACGCACAAGAATAATCCTGATCAAAAACAAAATAAGCTATTTAAAATCAATCGTTTATACCAAGATTTCGGTCTCTGGTTTCTCCGATGGCCTTCGCCTTTTTCTCAGATGGCAGCTCCATGAAGACGCGCCTCTCCAACCCCCGACGTTTAAAGCACCGGCTCAATGCTGCTCACATAAATGGTCTGCGTAGCTTTATCCAGCGCGCCTTTGATCCTGACTCTTTTTGCGGCTAGCTCCGCCGGCCGCTCCTGGTCACTGAGCTTATAGATCTTCTTGGTCGATGGGACATATAGGACGTACCCATATCTTCTGGCGCATCCCTTCACGCAGTTGGCTTGCGAATTCACGCTCGCCTTGGCCATTACTTCTTTGTGCGACCCCTTCACCGCGCATTGACCGTCGGTGATTACCCCGACAAATGTCTGCACTGGCGCTGCGGACTGTGCCGCAGCTTTTTGCGCCTTGGGTTGTGCCGGTGATGCGCTCTGAAAAGCAACCGCACAAACGGACAACATGGCACACGCGACCATGATTGCTGCATACTTCTTCATTCATTTCTCCTGTCCCGATTTCCATTTCCGATCAGTGTCATCAGTGTCAATCAGTGGTGAGTTTTTTGATCACGCGCGATCACGGCGCTGACGGCGATTCTTTTAAATGCTCACTGAAAAACCGTACCATCTCCACGGTTGACTTAATGCGATTGGGCACCTTGCGCCAGCCGTGGCCTTCGTCCGGGAAGAGGATGTACTCCACTGGCACGCCGCGGTCTTTCAGTGTCTTCACAATCTGCTCCGCTTCAATCACGGGCACATTGGTGTCGTTCGCGCCGTGCTGCACCATGGTTGCAGCCTTGATGCGGTCAAGCTTATAAATCGGTGAGAGTTTGTCCAGCATCTCTTTCTGCGTGTCCGGATCGCCGTATTCAACCTTGGAAATCGCCGCCATCCAGGGCTGTGTATGCTGGAAAAACGTCATGAAATTCACAATGCCGAACAAATCCACTCC
>JASLFF010000097.1 GCA_030150795.1 Terriglobales bacterium
TAAGATGACGCCATGCTTCCTCCCCGAAATACATTCACAATGCAAACTTCTTACGTTACCATCGCAGCGGAGATGGCGCAAACGCTGTGACTCTGATCACAGCGGCCTTGCAGCATAGTCAGGAAGACTAAAAGCCAAACCCCAGCACCGAGACACAGAGGCACGGAGAAATAACAGCGGATGCCTTCACAGGGAACTATAATCCCCCTTCGATAAATTCGACTGAAAGTGAGCCAGTTCCTCATGCCACACCGATACGTGCATGCCTTATTGTTTCTTTTGTTATGCAGCATGCCGCTGTGCTTGGCCGCGCCTGCACACGCCGCCGACAATGCTTATCTCTACAAGGTCACGCTGGTGCAAGCCGCGCCGGGGAGACTGCTGGACCTGATCGATCTCTATAAAGCACGTGCCGCCGAGCTGAAGCAGGCCGGAGAAGAAGCTCCGCTTTGGATGCGCCACAGCCAGGGCGACCACTGGGACCTGATGGTGATCTTCCCGGTGGGCAGCTACGCTGAATATTACCAGCCGGCGCGCATTGCCAAGCGACAACAAGCACAGCAGGCCGCGAAGCTAGACGACAAGTTTAAAGAGGAGATCGCATGGCAGGAAGATTTGTTTGCCTTTGGACCACCGCTGGCTGATCTGCGCAAGGCTTTTGCTGACGGCGGATTCTTTCATGTTGAGATGTTTGTGGCTCTTCCGGGCAAGTTTGCCGATTTGTATAAAGAACGCGAAATGGAAAATGCCTATTCGAAAGCCTTGAAGGAGCCGGAGAATTTTATTTTTGTACGCGATCAGGGAGCGGCGTGGGACATCTTTACCATCGGCGTGTTCCGTAACCTGAAGCATTACGCTGAAAGTGCGGACGCAACTCCTAAAGATCAAGAAGCCGCGGCCAAAGCCGCAGGATTTGAAGCGCCCAGCCAGATCGGGCCGTACCTGCGTCGATTCATCCGCGAGCACCATGACACGCTGGCGGTAGGGATCAAGTAGGCACTTTCAGCACGACTTCATAAAAAAGCAAAAATCTCACCACGGATGAACACGGACGACACAGATTCATAAATTCAAAAATGGCCCAAGCGAATTTTTGATCCGTGTAAATCAGTGTTATCCGTGTTATCTGCGGTGAGGTTTCGGTTCAAGCCACTCGAACAATCTACTTCGCCATCGCCCTTTCCACTTCGTCCGCGGTGCGCGGCAGCCCATGGCTGAGCATTATCAGCTTGCCGTCCTGTCCAACAGCAAATATGTCTTCGATGCGGACGCCCAGCTTTTCTTCAGGAATATAAATGCCGGGCTCCAGAGTGAACACCATGCCCTTATCGAGCGGAAGCGCAGGATCGTTGGCATCATGCACGTTCAATCCCACGTGATGTCCCAGTCCGTGAATAAAATATTTGCCTAGCGACTCACCGTGAAGGTCTTTGCCATGAGTGTTGATGTAGTCGAAGGCGACTTTATAGAGCGAGTCCGGATCAGTGCGGCTGGTGGGGATTTTCGACTTCCCTGCCTGGAAGGCCTGCATCGCCGCTTCTTGTGACGCCAGCACAATGTTGTAAATCTCTCGCTGGCGCGCGGTGAATTTTCCATTGACCGGGGCCGTGCGCGTGATGTCGGTGGCATACATGGAGTATTCGCCACCCACATCCATTACGACAAGATCGCCATCCTGCATGGTGCGATCATCGGACGAGTAGTGAAGGACTGTCGAGAAGAACCCCGATCCCACAATGGGCGCGTATGCAGGGCGTTCACAGCCGCGCTTGCCGAATTCATACTGCATCAGCGCGGAAATCTCACGCTCATTTACTCCGGGATGAATGGCCTTCAATGCGGCAAGGTGGGCGGCGACTGAAGCGTCTGAGGCGCGGCTGATCATCTTCAACTCGCCTGGATCCTTTACGGTACGCAGGTGCGCAATTAGCGGCTTGGCATCCTTGAATGAAACGTAATTAGGAAATGAGTTGCCGCGCCGCAACCATTCCAGCGGGCCGGTTGAGGCCGTGGTCAGGCCGTTGGCACCGAGATCGGAGTAGACAGTGGCGCGAGGCTGAGGCAGGAGCTTGAGCAGCTCGTCATGCATCTTGTCCAGACTCTCCACTTTGTCAAAGCCGGTCTGCTGCGGCGCCTGCGGATTCTCCGGGCCCAGCTTGGGACCAGTCCATTTTTCCTGGGTTACGTTGTGCTCAGCCAGAAAAAGAATTTCGACATAAGGATTGGAGTTGATCAGGAGCGCCGCGCCGGGTTCCAGCCATCCGGTGAGGTAAAAGAAGTTATCGTCCTGGCGAAAGCCATAGAGATTATTGGGACCTTCAGCTTCGGTTGGGGCAAACAGCACAAGCGCCCCGCCTTCCATCTGCTTGGCCAGCGCAACGCGGCGAGCATGATAGTCAGCATTGTTCTGGCGCTCGGTGGCTCCGGCGCAAATGCAGGCAACAAAGATGAACAGGCATATCAGGAAAGATTGCTTTCGCATGCTCATTCTATTTTTCTCCAGAAACGGAGCGAATTTTATCATGTGCCGCCATGGTCCTCTGGTCGGATGGCCGAAACATCATCCGACACCCTTTTCTTCATCACAACGCGGATTGCCTATAATAGGCAGCCATGAATCGCGCCCGAAGAGTTCGGATTCTTATTGTGTTGGCTTGCAGCCTGATTCCCCTGGCGGCGGTCGCTTATGAGTTCTTTGTTGGCTTTCCTAGAAAATTCGACGGTCGACTCGTTCATCGTGTCACAGTCTGGCTGCCGGATCATCGATTAGAGCGCGACCGGATGTATTACGCATATACCGACGCCAATGGCACGGAAATCAAGCATGGTGCCTTCAAGAACTTTCAAGATGGCCGTCTGGTACAGCAGGCGATTTACCGTGATGGCAAACTGGACGGGACCATTACGTACTGGAACATGCTGGGCGCAAAGACGCAGGAACTTTATTATCGCGCGAGCACTCCTTACGGCTGGGCCAACTTCGCTAACGGCAAGCTGTTCAGCATGCATCGGGAGATCATGCAGGATGGTCGAACGGTGGGTGTAGAGGATTTCATCGACAATCGTTACTCGCTGGAATTCCACTGCGGAGAGTTGATGAACGTTGTGATTGATCCTATATCCGGCCAGATGAGTGCGGTTGCGAATGCCAGCCGGCGCGAATGCAATAATCATTAAATCTCGATGCAAGCCAGGAAAAAGAAATGGATTCGAACTCCGATTCAACGCTTTTGCAGGGTGTAAAAATCGTAAGCCTAGCGCTGAATGTTCCCGGACCGGTGGCGGCGGCGCGGCTGACCAAGCTTGGCGCAAATGTCACCAAAGCAGAGCCGCCAAGCGGAGACGCCACCAGCACTGCTGCGCCGGATTGGTATGAATCGCTGTGCCAAGGACAGACCGTAATACGCCTGGATCTTAAATCTGCAGACGGCTGCGCAAAGCTGGACGATTTGTTGGCAACTGCGGATTTGTTGCTGGCTTCATTTCGTCCGTCGGCCTTGCAAAGGCTGGGGCTGGATTGGGAGAGCCTGCATGCGCGCCATCCCAAGCTCTGTTTCGTCGGAATCATCGGGTATCCTGCGCCGCTCCAGGAGCGTACGGGCCACGATCTGACTTACCAGAGTGATTTGGGGCTGGTGCGCCCGCCGCAGATGCCGCCAACGTTGTTTATCGATCTTGCGGGAGCCGAGCGCGCCGTAAGCATGGCCCTGGCACTCCTGAACCAATCGGCACGAAAAGGCGTGGCAGGTTGCGCATGGGTCTCTCTTTATGAATGTGCTCAAGACCTGGCAGCGCCGCTCAAGGCCGGTCTTACAACGTCCAGCGGATTGCTGGGAGGAGCGTATCCGCTTTACGGCTTCTATCGGGCGAGCGACGGATGGATCGCCATAGCGGCACTGGAGCCACACTTTGCGGAAAAGCTGCTGTCTGACCTTGGGCTGACCACAGCGGACCGTCATGCCCTTGAACGAATCTTCCGCCAGCGAAAAGCGGCATCGTGGGAAAGTGGGCCTTGGAGCTCAATCTGCCGCTTGGCGCGGTGCGGAAAGCTGAATGAGCGATGGTGGAGTTCGTATTTGACCTACACACATCCAGATTCGTCGGCAATCGAGTAGGAGGCGGGGGCGCCCCCGCCGTCCTCTCACACCACCGTACATGCGGTTCCGCATACGGCGGTTCATGAAAGACTCTGAAGA
>JASLFF010000140.1 GCA_030150795.1 Terriglobales bacterium
TCCGCGTTTCCATGTTCACTTCACGCCCACGGCAGCCAGTTGGCTGAATCTGGTGGAACGCTGGTTTGCTGCTCTCACAGAAAAGCAAATCCGGCGCGGCAGCTTCCGCTCGACGCAGGAGTTGGAAACCGCCATTCACGCCTTTTTGGCGGAGCATAACGCAGCACCAAAGCCATTTATCTGGACCAAATCAGCAGACGCCATCCTTGATTCAGTTGCGCGCTATTGTCAACGAACTAACAACTCAGGACACTAGATTGAAATGGTTTGATCCGTGTAAATCAGCTTTATCGGCGTTATCCGTGGCAAGGGTTGGAAGCTCTCCACACCTAACAAAATAAATTCGCTGCTTAACTTTGTGCGTTTCTTCAAAACGCTTCGCTATTTTGTTGCGTCCGCTTTCGCCGCGCGGTTATAAGACTAGAGACGGGCCACGCCGGTGCACGAACACCGGCGCGCCCTGACCACAAATCGCCTTCTATAGAAGGCGACCTACTACAGAAAGGCGACCTATGGCTGACCCTGATTCTATCAGCGCACCTAATTCCAGCGGTGTACCCAAACCGCACGTCTACGATCTCCTCAACCGTCTCAATGCAGCTTTCGCCCGCGTAAATCGCAACATGGAAGCATTGGAGCAGGTCGGAATTTTTGATCCGCTCATGATGCAGGTCCTTAACCGCCAGTCTGAGCAGCTTAGGGCAGGCGTGAATTACCATCTGCTCGGGGCCATGCGCCGCATTGAAGAACGCGACCGCCAGCGGTTCGCGCAGCCGCCCAATGAAGAAATCCCCAACCCCTAAACAAGCGACCCGCCGCGAGGCGGGTCAGCTTTTCAAGGCACGAGTTTATTTGCACCGAACAGGCAAATTTAAACGGCAGTAGCGGTGTTCAAGGTAGCCGATGACTGTATCGGCAACATATTGAGGCTCTCATAGTTAAGCGGCAACACAGCGAGGCACAAATATGAGTTCCCTTCCTGCAGCATCAGCTCGCGTTCCACGAAATCCCCAAGTATTTTTCTTACCTTCTCAAGCGTGATCGTTTCTTCCGGATGGCGGCCGGCAACAGATTCAAACACGCCGGAATCTGAATGGACGCCATCCGTGGCCAGATAAATCTCCCGCGCGAGCCCTTCAAAACAATAGTCCGCGGGAGAATAACCAGCGCGGCGCTCGTGGATGATAAGTGATGACGGAGTCACCTCCGCTTTGAGGCTGCTGTTGTCATGCACTTTCTGCCATTCAGCCACTGCGCTCCAGGTGGTCTTGATCGCATCCAGCGTTTCCTGGGTCGTCGGCGGATCGCAGTCCTGATAATACGCAAGCCGGAGAAGCGAATCTTCAGGAAACGGATAACAGAGGCGATATCCGGTATAGCTCCTGATATTTACGATGCCATATTTTTCCGGCCACTTGAACATAGGGCTGAAGCGGTCGAGACGAAAACGCGTCATCACTGTCGGCGGCGGCAAATGGGTGACCGCACGAATCCAGCGCGTAATCTGGTAGTAGTCGTCCGCAGTTTCGCCGGGAAAGCCGCAAAGGACATTCCAGAGGACATCAAACCCTATCTCCTCAGACCAGCGCAGCAATTGCACGTTTTGAATTCCCTTCACGCCCTTATCCATGAGCGCGAGCACGTGAGTATTCAGGCTCTCAATGCCAGGACAAAACCTGGTGCTGCCCACGTTCCAGAAGGACATCAACTGGCTCTTCTTCAGGTTCGCCTTGGTCTCGTAGAAAAGCTGGATCTTGAACCCATCCGCAGCCAGGCGTGGAAACAGTTCACTGAAATAGCGGATATCCACGATGTTGTCTGTATTGAAGATCTCAGGACTCTTATATGTCTCCAGCAGGTACTTAATTTCCTGGTAGGCACGATCGGGTGTTTTGCTGCGGTAGGTCATGCCCATGCCATTCAGGCCGCAAAACGTACAGTGGTGCTTTTGTCCCCACCAGCAGCCGCGCGATGTTTCCATGGTTGTCTCTGTAACCACCATGCTCGCAGCGGTGGAGTTTTGCAGGGCGTGGTAGTAATCACTATGGTCGGGATACGGCAGATCGTTAAGATCGGTCACAAACGTTTGCGGCTCAGAACTGGTGACCGTCTCGCCATTCACGCGGCAGGTTACGCCGCCCAGGGTGTTGAGCGGCACGCCCGCGCGGATGCGGCGCACCAATTCTGGAAACACAGAGTCGGCTTCTCCAGAGCACACCACGTCGATAAAAGGAAAGCGGCGGTGCAGTTCCACTCCCATCTCAGATTCAAAGTTGGCCCCGCCGAACACCGTAACGATTCCCGGCGCGCGCCGTTTGATCTCCTGGGCCATGGCCAGTGACGCAATGTTCTGCTCAAAGCTTGAGGTGAAACCCACAATGTCATACTGGCTAAGATCAATTTGGTCTGCGCATTCCTGGATGAATGCCGGGGTGAGATTGCGTGCGCGTTCCAGTTGCCGCAAATAATCTTCAGAATATGGCAGGACAAAGTCCGCAACACTGGCCCTGAAGTCGGCGAAAGGACGCGCATCTTCACCATAGAGCGCCGGTGTAAAAATGAATTCTCCCACCAGCAGGTGCGCGGGCGACCTCTCGGCAATGCGGATATACAGAGGCACGCCGATAATATCGGCAAACCGGAAACTGAAATAGCGAATGTCGCAACTCATCCCCTGGCGGGCCATTCCGGCTTTCAGCAGCGCGACGCCAAGATGGGGACGAGGCAACGT
>JASLFF010000489.1 GCA_030150795.1 Terriglobales bacterium
CCGGATCGAAGATTCCCGGCAGTGACATGGTGGAGCGCAGCGCAAGCGAGAGTGATCCCTGACGAAAAACATATGGCTGGTTTGTCACCAGATCGGTCGAGACGCAGGCAAATGGAGTAGGAAGATCGTTGAAGTCCTTAGTTCCAGAATACGGGAGCGCAACCCGATCCAGGATCATCATGACTTCCTGGCCGGAATTGAATCCTTCAGGAAACTGCAGGCCTTTTTTAAGGCCGAATTCCAGACGATTCGGGTATTCTGCGGCATCCTGCTTGCGGCGAAAAGAGAAATTCTTGTAGGGAGTTTGGCCTTGCAGTACCTGGTCCCAGTCAATGGTCTTGATCAGTTCTTTTATTTCCGTGGACGAGTGACCTGTTGCGTAAAGTCCGCCCACCAGGCCGCCCATGCTGGTGCCGGCTACATAGTTCACCGGGACCCGATGTTCTTCAAGCCACTGTATAACTCCAATATGCGCTAGTCCCAGGGCACCGCCGCCCTCAAGCACCAAACCAACTTTCGGATGGTTCGCAGGCGGTGTGGACTGGGAAAACCCGGGAACGAACAAGACGACGGAAAAGAGAGTAAGGAAAGCTCTAAAGATGGAGCATCGAATGAAGCGCCCTGACAGGTTGGCTGACCATCCGGTTCTCTCAACGATTGATCTCACGGCGATCCTCCCCATGCAAAACGTTCCAACGCAAGAGTCAAATACGGCATAACGCTCAAGAAACGTGCCTGGAACAGTTCGCTTTGGCGACTGTGATCGCTAGTGGCTCCAAAGCCCAGCGGTGCCAAGAGAATCACCGATCTACTGCGCCACAGCTACTGGCAAAATCGCCAGTGCAAACACCTGCGCAATCAGGAAGCCGGACGTATGTTCAATATCCTTCAGAAATGGCAGTTCAGCTGTGGTATATGAGAATGGATCTTTATAGGACAATCTCTCTATGTCATCCGTGCGAATCGACAAATGGCTGTGGGCCGCGCGCTTCTTCAAGACACGCGCTCTGGCAACGCGGGCATGCGAGCTGGGCAGAATTCAGTCCAACGGACAACCGGCAAAGCCAGCGCGCGAAGTCCGCGTAGGCGATAAGCTGAAGATCAACAACGATGGCGGCGAGTTTCATGTGGAAGTCCTTCTGCTGAGCGAGGTGCGTGGCCCGGCCACGGTGGCGCAGACGCTCTATCGCGAGACGGAAGAAAGCAAGGAAGCGCGCCTGAAAGCCGCAGCCGAACGCAAAGCCGCCATGCAGTTTGAGCCCATGCCAACCGGACGCCCATCGAAGCGTGACCGCAGGAAAATTATTCAGTTCAGAGGCAGAGGCTGAGATGCAGGCACAAAGTGTCAGGTCATCGTCCTTAGGTCACAATGCAGCACTAAATTTCCGTTGAAGCAACAATCTATCCTCTATTATGCCGTGCTACACTCGCGCTCGGGAGCCCGGTTATGTCCCTTCTGCAGGACCTCTTTTACACTTTCCGTTCACTACGCAAAGCGCCCGGTTTTTCCCTGGTTGTGATTGTCACGCTGGCGCTTGGTATCGGCGCCAATACCGCTGTCTTCAGCATGATTGATGTATTGCTGCTGCGCCCGCTTCCCTATCCTGACTCCGGACATCTGCTGAGACTTTCCGAGACCAAGGCTCCCGGCGACTTCTCCACCATTGCCGACGTTGCACCGGCGAACTTCATTGACTGGCAAGCGCAGACGCGCGCCTTCACCGGCATGGCGGCCTCAGAGGGCTTTCACTACAACCTGACCGGCAACGGACAGCCGGAGCACGTCTGGGGTGGGGCCAGTTCCGCTGGATGGTTCAGCGTTCTGGGTGTGCATGCCGCGCTGGGACGTGATTTTCGTCCGGAGGAAGACGCTTCCGCCGCGGCTCCGGTGGTGATTCTTAGTGACAAGTTGTGGCGTCGCCGGTTTAATGCTGACCCTTCGATTGTGGGCACAGTGATTGGGCTGAACGGCGGGCCCTTCACAGTGATTGGCATCATGCCCCCGAAGGCCGACTATCGCGAGGAGAATGAGATTTGGGTCCCTCTGCAACAACAGATCAGGCCGGACCGCATGCTGTTTCGCGACGCGCGCTTTCTTCAGGTAATCGCGCGCGCCAAGCGCGGCGTAACGATGGCACAGGCCACTGATGACCTGAATCGCGTTGCTGCTGCCCTGCGCGAGGCCCATACAGCGGGCAATATCTATGGCGGGGCCGCCATCATGCCGTTGCAGAAATCTCTTACCGGCGACATGGAGCAGATGCTGTTGGTTTCATTTGCCATCGTTGGTCTGGTGCTGCTGGTGGTCTGCGCCAACGTGGCCAACCTTATGCTGCTGCGGGTCACGGGACGGAGCCGCGAACTTGCCATCCGCCTGGCGCTGGGCGCAAAGCCAATCAATCTGGTGCGCCAGTTGGTGCTGGAAGGCATTTGCCTGGGAGCCGCCGCCGGTCTGGTAGGACTCGCCATCGGCGCAGCGGGCAAAAAACTTCTTCTCTGGCAACTCGAATGGGACTCTCCTGAGCTAAGTGCCGCCAATCTGGGCTGGGCGGTGTTGTTGTTTACTTTCGGCGTTTCCGTGATCGTGGGAATCGTCTTTGCGCTGCTGCCGGCTCTGGCGGTAGTCCGCGCTGAGCGGCATGACATGTTGCGCCGCGCTTCTTCCGGTACAACCGTGGGCGTAAAAGGCCGCCGCCTGCGCAAAGCCTTGGCCATAGCGGAAATTGCCTGCTCCGTGGTGTTGCTCGCTGGAACGATTCTGGTGGCACGCAGCTTTCAAGCCTTGCGTCACGTGCCGCTGGGCTTTGACATTGATCATCGCGTTGAAGTGGCGCTTCCGCTTCCGCGCATCCGCTATCAGCGCGACTCTGACGTCGCCCGCTTCTATCAACAGGTCACGGAGAAAGTTCGCGCTCTGCCTGGAGTAATCGACGCCACTACCACCCATAT
>JASLFF010000463.1 GCA_030150795.1 Terriglobales bacterium
AGGGTCACCGTATCCAACCCTTTATTATTTTTCCACATCTACTTACCTGCTCCCAGCGACTAAAATCATTTTTGAGGGGATTATGAAAACACTGCTTCGTGTTTTGTTGTGTGCAGTCATGCTTACGAGCGTAGCTTTTGCGTCAGAAGCCGCGTCCAGCCGGCTGGAATCAGCGGCCACTGTATTAAACGAAATCATGGCCACTCCGGATAAAGGCATTCCTTCCGACATTCTTGGATCGGCAAAGTGTGTAGCAGTGGTTCCTAATCTGCTCAAGGGAGGATTCATCGTTGGTGGCGCGCATGGTCGAGGAATGGCCACTTGCCGAACCGCTACGGGATGGAGCGCTCCTGCCCCGCTCACCACCACAGGCGGAAGCGTTGGCTTGCAGATTGGCGGACAGGCGGTTGATTTGGTGATGGTTGTAATGAACGATCGAGGAATGCAGGCGCTGCTGACTAACAAATTTAAGCTTGGCGCCGATGCATCGGTTGCCGCGGGCCCAGTGGGACGCCATACCGAGGGCGCAACCGATTGGAAGCTTCGCGCTGAGGTCCTTACTTATTCACGAGCGCGTGGACTCTTTGCCGGCATAAGTTTTAATGGCGCGGTGATCAAGCAGGATGAAGATGCGACCGGTGAACTTTATGGCCGCCAGATTGACTTTAAGACCATTCTTACCGGTTCGGTGCCGGCGCCGCAGTCGGCTGAAAAATTTATTGCCGCGGTGAAGGAAGCATCAGGGACAGATGTAGCCCCATCGAAGAATCCAGTAGCTTCGACTCCGCCACCCGGTTCACATCCCGCAGCCCCGGTAAATCCGCCGGCCGCTACACCTACACCAACGCCAGAACCGACTCCGGCGACCGAGACTGCTCCGGCCACAGAAACAACGCCGAGCCCAACTCCTTCACCAACGCCGCCGCTGCAAATGTAATCAGTCGATTTCGCCAAAAAGCTAAGGGAGCCAGCATAACGGCTCCCTTTTTTGTTGCCTTTTGAGTGTGTGTCTCAGTGCTTGTGCGGCGTCGCGTCATGATGGTCATGCGCAGCAGCGCCATGCATATGCTCATGCTCTTCCTCTTCTTCTTTAAAGATTGGCGGTGCACCGAGGCTACCTTTTGCCGGAAGATGGCGGATATAGTGGACGATGTTCCACATCTCCTCGTCCTCAAGAATTCCTTTCCATCCCGGCATGCCGGAAGGCTTGATACCATTTTCAATAATCCACTTCAGCTGGCCGTCAGTGTAGTCCTGCACGTCCTTGACTGAGAGATCAGCCACTGGCGGGTCCATTTTTGCCGCGAACGGAACACCTGTGTTCTGCCCGTCCAAGCCATGACAGATCTGGCAATGATGCTGGAAGTGTTCGCCGCCTTCCTTGGCAGCGTTAGGCGTGTAGGCAATCGGGTTCTTTACGTCTTTGCCGCCGATTGTCACTTCATGCTTTACCTCGCTCATCACCTTATTCTCAGTATTGCTGGGGGTACCGGCTTTGCAACCGCACATCGCAACAATGGCAAGAGCGGCCAGTGCCTGGGAAAGCTTCATGGTGTCTTCTCCTTTATAAATCGCAACTATCTTAATAGGTTGGGTGTTCTTGTGTGAACCTGGAAGCTGAAAATCCTGACACACATCAATCCTTATTGAGCGCCGAACCATGCGCTGGTTACCGTCAGTTTGAAATATTTTTCCCACGATGTTACCGTCGCCAGTTGCCCAAATTCCGCCACAAGCTTGAATATTTTCCTGTCTGGTTGCTGGCTACTGCAATCGGTGTGCTGCCGCGGCCCATGGCGCGGGCTTTTTGCCAGGGAATTGGGATACTCATGTACACGTTCCACGGGCGGCTGCGCAAGGTAGGGCTGAGCAATCTGGACCTGGCATTCCCCGAGAAGACACGAAAAGAAAAACTGCAGATCTTGCGCACACTTTTTAAGGGACTGGGCCGCCAACTGGCTGAGTTTGCGCTGTTCCCCAGATACCGCCAGGAAAGCGTTTCAGAGATTGCGATTTATGATGGCTTCCAGAATTTTGCCGAAGCCCGCGCACGCGGCAAGGGCGTTTTGTTTCTGACCGCACATTTCGGCGGATGGGAAATTGGTTCATTTGTGCATTCGCTGAACGGCAATCCCATGAACATCGTGGTGCGGCCGCTCGACAACCCTTATGTGGATGCGTTCGTTGACCGCTATCGCACACTGCATGGCAACCGCACGTTCGGCAAGCAGGATTTTGCTCGCGGCCTGCTTACATCAATGAAACGCGGGGAAGTTGTGGGCATTTTGATGGACACGAACATGACGCCGCCACAAGGCGCGTTCGTTGACTTCTTTGGAGTCCCGGCCTGCACGGCGACCGGAGTGGCGCGCGTAGCCTTGCATACCGGCGCAGCCGTACTACCGGCCTTTACCATATGGGACAAAGAATTGGGCAAGTATAAAATTCGCTTTGATCCGGCCTTGCAGCTCACAAAAACCGGCGATGATGAAGCCGACGCAATCGCCAACACGGCCCTTTTTACCAAGGTGATTGAAAGTTACGCCCGCAGATATCCGGAGCAGTGGTTATGGGTACACCGGAGATGGAAAACCCGTCCACCGGGCGAAGCTTCTATTTATTAAGAAGACCGCTTATTGAGAAGGCCGCGACACAAAAAAGCGCACAGCCGAAGCCGTGCGCCCAAGGATGAGAGTAACCGCGGGTTCAGTCTCCGATTGCTTGTGTTGCAGCTCCTTCAGGTTTATCGCTTTCAAAGAAGTCGGAAAAATCGCCAACAAAAGCCATGATTGCCACTACTAATGATCCCGCCAAGCCAATAAAGAATACTGTTTCAAGAAAAAGCATAAGAAAGTGCAGCATGATTGCCTCCGCTAATTCCACGGTAATCGGCAACCGCATTAAGAACTCATAAAGAGTCCGGAAAGAAGTTGTTGTGAGAATAAAGGTGCTGAGGCTGCTCTACTACCTGCTTCCTGCTTTGTACTGGAACCTCAAGGGGTTGACGGCTATCTTCTGTCACTTATCTTACGTTGAGATTGTTTTTCACTCCGGGTCAAATCGGTAGCCGATCCACGGCTCGGTCTTGATGTATTTTGGCGATCGTGGGTCTTGCTCCAGCTTTTTCCGGATATTTGCAATAAAGACGCGCAGATACTCCGGCTGTTCCGTGCTGTTGCTGCCCCAGATCGCCGTGAGAATGGCGCGATGAGTGAGAACTTTCCCGCGGTTTGCGAGAAAGTATTGAATCATGTCGTACTCTTTGGGCGTGAGGTGGATCGCCTTGCCGTTGACCTCAACAAGCCGCTGCTGCGGGTCAATTTTGAAATCTCCGGCCTCATAAGCGGCGTCGGATTGTGGCGGGGCCGAGGAACGCCGCAGCAGAGCTCGAACGCGAGCCGTTAGTTCCGCCATGCCGAAAGGCTTGGAGACATAGTCGTCGGCGCCAATGTCAAACGCCTTGACCTTGGTCGGCTCATCTTCTTTGACCGACAGAACGAGCACTGGCACTTCAGAGAGTTGCCGGATCCGTTCGCACAGCTCCAGTCCTGTATAACCAGGCATGGAGAGATCAGTGATAACTAGGTCAGGCGCCCATGTGCGGAAGGTTTCCAGTCCAGCGCGACCGTCATTGGCGACGCGCACTTGATATCCCGCCGATTCCAGGCCGCGCATCAGCACGCGCGTGATCTGGGCTTCATCATCCACGACCAGTACTTTCTTGGGATCGTCTGTCATGCGCTTTCACCCGGCGTTACCACGCGAGAAGAACCTTCGCGTATGGAGATATCGTTATTCCGCGGAACGTCTTTTTGCGAAGTGCCGTTCTGTGGAACGTCATTTTCTGAAGTCGGGCCCAACGGCGCAGCATCCAGCGGAATCATGAATTGTACGCTTGTCCCTTTTCGCTCTGTTCCATCTTCAATCCATATTGTGCCGCCGTGTGCCT
>JASLFF010000465.1 GCA_030150795.1 Terriglobales bacterium
CAGACATATTGACGTCATCATTTACGATGCACTTTATTGCCCAACTCTCTTTGTTGATGAAAACGAAAATCAGATTCTGCCTATTGAAGGCGTTTACGCAGCAGTCGAGGTTAAGACAACTCTAACAAGTACGACTCTCACGGAAGCTTTCGAAAATTTATTTTCGGTGTATGGACTTGCCCAGCGGATCGACACGTCTAAGAATGACTTCATAACCAGATGCTTTCCATTTCTTGAGGTGTTCGCTTTTAACGACAAGCGCAGCCTTGACCGTATCGGCCGGCAGTTTATACGCCTGAGCAAAAATTATGACATCAAGACCAGTTGTTATTCCTATACTCCAAAGTCGCCCGGTTTTGCCGAGCACACCGGACGAAAACATTTGGTGTGTTCTATCCATGTTCTTAACACCGGGTGCGTTCGGCACATGTTAGCTGGCGACGTTACATTCTCTGCCTACGGCGAATACACTTTAGGAATGTTCTTGACGGGACTACTGGATCATTTTGCTAACGCACCGGTACCGGACATCGACATGCATGCCTATGCGAGTTGGTTTGAAGTAGGCTTGTGGCAAAATCCGAATAAGCCCCCGATAAAGTATGTTCCGATTTTAGAAGAGTGAGCCGTCGTTGAATAATATAAAGCATTTCTATTATTGTCCCGGACCCAGAACACGAAGGCTAATTGCCAATGGCTAATTGCTAACTGCTCGCTCCCTCTTCGCCTTCTCCGCCACCAGCGCCTTGGCCCGTTCGCCGATGAGCTCTGACGCCGGCGGATCCTGATTCGCCAGAACGACCGCGGTGTAGGGCGTGTTGTTGTAAAATTCCCCAGAGGATCCCACATGGCAGAACCGACATATGAAGAGATGAAAGCCCGCCTTGCTGAACTGGAAAAACAGGTCGCAACCAAGCGCACCGGATCGCTGGAATTTCGCGTTAGCGAAAAAGGCGGCGTCAGCGTCTACGGCCTGGGACGTTTCCCGGTCACGCTCTACTTTGAACAATGGACCCGCCTGCTGGACCAGGCCGACAATCTCCGCGCCTTTCTGGAAGAAAACAAATCCAAGCTCAAACTAAAAGAACCAAAGTAGATCGGGTTCGCTCGTGATCGGATGACCAGTCGAACGGGACCAAATCTACTGATGGATGCAGGTCCCAAGCTATTTTTCCGATCAGCGTTATCCGCGTTCATTAGCGGTAAGGTTTTGCTTCTCCGATCACCGGATCACCCGATCACCGGGGCCCCCAGACACGCGTGGTTTTCGCGTGTTGGGGTGTGATCACGCGCGATCACCCGATCTCTTCCAGTTTTTCTCCGCGTCTCCGCGTCTCCGCGGTGAGATTTTGTTTTGCAAGTTGAGTCACCCTCAAGCGTTCAACTGAAGCATGCTAAGCTCAAATACTCCCGTGACTGACTCTTCTTTCACCGAACTCAATCGCTGGCTTGTCCAACTCGTCGAGCGGCGCGGCAGCGACCTGCTCCTCGTTACCGACGCGCCTGCCTGCGTCCGCGTGGACGGACAGGTTGTTCCCATCGGCGAAAGAAAGCTCACGAGCGACGAGATTGAAAACGCCATCACGCCCGCACTGATGCCGCATTCTCTGCGCCAATATCTTGAGATCCGTATTGCCGACTCTTCTTATCGCAACACAAACCTTGGCCGCTTCCGCATCAACCTGCATCAGGAGCGTGGACGCGCCGCCGCTACCATTCGTGCGCTGCCGACGACCGTTCCGTTTCTGCATGAGTTGCATCTTCCGCCGACAGTTGAACAGCTTGCGCACCTGCCTCGCGGACTTGTCCTGATCGGCGGCCCGGCAGGCTCTGGCAAATCGACCACCGTCGCCGCGCTGGTGAATGAAATCAATCGCCGCGACGCGCGCCATATCGTGACCATTGAAGATCCCATCGAGTATGAGCACGCAAATATCCGCAGCGTGATTGAGCAGGTTGAGGTCGGCCATGACGCGCCAGATTTTCCCACCGCTCTGCGTGCCGCGCTGCGCCAGGCGCCAGACGTGCTCGTTGTTGGCGAGATGCGCGATCCTGAAACTATGCGCATCGCCGTGACCGCGGCTGAAACCGGTCATCTGGTTTTTTCCACGCTGCACACCACTGACGTTGCCTCTACTATCTCGCGCATTGCCGACTCATTCCCGCCGGAGCGCCAGAGCAGCATTCGCCAGGAGATGGCTATGTCATTGTCGGCGGTGCTTACGCAGATTCTGCTGCCCAGCAAGCACGGCGGACGTTACCCCGCAGCTGAGATGCTGATGATTGGCTACGGCGCGCGTGTTCACATCCGCAAAAATAATATTCATCAGCTGCACCAGGAAATTACCATGACCAAGAAAACAGGCTCTTTCAGCATGGAAGAATCTTTGGCCACGCTGATGACGCAAGGCCACATCGATCGCGAAGATGCGATGCTGCACGCCATCCACCCCGACGATCTGGAAGGAATTCTGCGCGTGGAAGCGAAACGGTGAGCATGAATTTTATTTTTCCGATCTGCGTATATCCGCGTTAATCCGCGGTAAGTCTTTGGTTTTCTGATCACCCGATTTTTATTCCCGCCACTTCCACTCCGCATACTGTTTGCGCAGCGCCGTCTTGAGCAACTTTCCCGTCGACGTATGCGGCAGGTCGTTGACGAAAACAAAATCGTCCGGCATCTGCCACTTGGCAAACTTTGCGCTTAAAAATTCCCGCAGATCATCCGCCGTAACCTGCATGCCATCTTTCAGCGCCACCACTGCCAGCGGACGCTCCTGCCATTTGGGGTGCTGCACCGCAACCACGCCTGCCTCGCGCACAGCGGGATGGCTCATCAGAGTGTTTTCCAGATCCACAGAGCTGATCCACTCGCCGCCGGATTTCACCAGGTCCTTGCTGCGGTCCACCAGCTTGATGCAGCCATCGGCATCCATTGTCGCGACGTCGCCGGTGCGGAACCAGTCGTCGGCTGTCCAGCGGTCGCGCGTTTCCGGCGCGTTGTAGTAGCTTCCGGCAACCCACGGCCCACGGACTTCCAGTTCGCCCATGGTCTGGCCGTCGCATGGCGCGTCGCCTTGTTCGTTGCGAATACGCACATCAACAAATGGCAGCGGCCATCCCTGCTTGGATCGCATTGCATACTGCTGGTCTTGCGGCAGTTGCAGCGCGGCCGGCGGCAGGCGCGACGCCGTGGCCTGCGGTGAAGTCTCCGTCATTCCCCACGAATGAATGATGTGGAAGCCGTAAAGATCAAGGTTGCGAATCAGGCTCTCCGGCGGCGCGGTTCCTCCGCACAGAATGCGGACTTCGCGCGCGGGCTTCCAGTTCACGCGCTTTTCCAGCGTCTGCAGTACGCCCAGCCAGACCGTCGGGACGGCGCAAGTTATTGTCACGCCTTCGCGCTCAATCAATTCAAGAAGACTCTCCGCATCCACGTGCGGCCCCGGCAGCACATACTTTGCGCCCACCATCGCCGCGGTGTAAGAAAATCCCCAGCCGTTAGCGTGAAACATGGGCGAAGCCAACAGCACCGTGTCATGCTGTGAGAACGCGCATGAATCCGCCATGGCCTGGCTCATGCTGTGCAACACCTGCGAGCGGTGCGAATAAAGCACGCCCTTGGGATTTCCCGTGGTCCCCGACGTATAACACATACTGGCGCCGTCATTTTCGCTAAGCGTAGGCGGAGTAAAGTTGCCGCTGGCGCGCTTCAGCCAGTCTTCATAATCAATGTATCCATGCTGCACCGCCTGTCCCGGATGCCGCACCACAAAGATGCGCTCAAACTTTACTTTCGACACAAACTTTTCCAGCACCGGCAACAACACATCATCCACGATCAAAAAACGGTCCTGCGCGTGGTTCACAATCCACGCAATTTCGTCTGGGTGCAGCCGCAGGTTCAGCGGATGCAGCACG
>JASLFF010000504.1 GCA_030150795.1 Terriglobales bacterium
GACCAACATCAGCATTCTTCCCGGTGAAAAGCCTCTGACCTTCGACCAGCTTATCGCTGGCACCGACGACGGAATTTTCATGCAGACCAACCGGTCTTGGTCGATTGACGACAAGCGCTATAACTTCCAGTTTGGCTGTGAGATTGGCTGGGAGATCAAGGGCGGCAGACTGGGGCGCATGTTCAAGAACCCGTCATACTCCGGGATCACCACTGAGTTTTGGAACTCCATGGACGCTATCTGTTCTCGCGATCAATGGACGCTGTGGGGTACGCCGAACTGCGGCAAGGGCCAGCCCATGCAGACCATGGGAACGGGGCATGGCGCGTCGCCGGCACGGTTCACGAATGTGAAGATTGGGACAGCGTACAAGGGGAATTAGGTGTTGTTTTTATCCCGAGCGAAGCGAGGGAACCCTTTTGTGACAACGACCCGAGCATATAAAGCTACATTAAGCGAGGGATTGAGGGGAGAGAAAGAATGTGGCCAGATTTGCAGAGATTTAAGACGAAAGGGATCCCTCGCTGGTGCTCGGGATTTCACACGATTGCCAATTGCCAATTGCTGGAGACCGAATGCTAACCCAATCCCATGCCGAACAGATCTTCGAGAAGATCAAGAAATTCGCCACCGTCGATGAAGTCGAAGTTATCTTCTCTTCGACCGATTTCTCGCTTACGCGCTTTGCCAATAACACCATCCACCAGAACGTGGCGGAGGTGAATGAATCGGCATCAATCCGTGTGGCGTTTGACGGCAAGACGGCCCGCGCCACAACGAACCGATTTGATGATGAAGGCCTGAAGCGTGCGGTGCAGTCCGCGGAGAGCATTGCCCGCGTGCAGGAGCCTGATCCGGATTTTCTGCCCATGGCAAAGGCCAGCGAAGGCAAAGGCCCGGCAGGTCCTTCGCGATGGTCTGATCAGACAGCGGCGATTACACCAGGTGATCGGGCTGAAGGTGTCAGCGAAATTGTGGCAGTGGCAAAAAAGAACAAGCTGGTAACCGCCGGAATTTATTCCAGTTCGCAAAGCGCTGAAGCCATCATCAATTCAAACGGCCTGAGCGGGTACCATCGACAGACCTCGGCGGAAGTTTCCATTACCATGCTGGCCGACAGCTCTTCAGGATGGCAGAAAGCGAATTCGCCGGACGTAAAAAATGTTGATCCCGTGCGATTGGCGGAGATCGCAGCGCAGAAAGCGCGTGACTCGCGCAGCCCGCAGGAACTTCCACCAGGAAAGTACACGGTGATCCTTGAGCCGGCAGCTGTGCTTGATCTGGTCGGCTTCATGTTCTGGGACTTCGGCGGGCTGGCAATTCTGGACCAGCGATCATTCCTGAACAACCGCATTGGAACAAAGCTTTTTGGCGAAAATATAACTATTGTTGATGATGTCGCTCATCCGCTTCAGTCCAATGCGCCGTTCGACGGTGAAGGCGTCGCTCGCCAGCGCGTGAGCCTGGTGGAAAAGGGCGTAATTAGCAACATTGTTTACGCTCGCAACACTGCAGCAAAGATGCGGAAGTCTGAGTATAAAGACAAGATCGGTGAAATTAAGGTGACCGGCCACGGCTTTCCTCTTCCTAACGAGATGGGAGAAGCGCCAGCCAACATTGTGTTCATTACGCCTGGCAATGAGCAGACTGTGGAACAGATGATTGCCGGAACGGAGCACGGCATTTTAATTACGCGACTTTGGTACATCCGCGAGGTTGATCCATATGAAAAGATTCTTACCGGCATGACGCGTGATGGCACCTTTCTGGTGGAAGGCGGAAAAGTAAAGCATGGGCTGTTAAATTTCCGCTTTAACCAGAGCCTGATTGAAATGCTGAATAACGTTGAAGCAATGGGCAAAGCTGTTCGTTCCAGCGGCGAAGAGGCCTTTGACATGGTGGTTCCGGCGATGAAAATTGGCGGATTCAACTTCACTGAAGTGACCAAATTCTGAGCGGGTTTTTGGCCATCTCTTATGGCTTATGTCCTTTGGTGCGCGCCGAATACCAAAGTAATCTTGGGATGAGCGTTGTGTGGGTATAACCTGCGTTCAGAGGTGCAAGGGTGAAGGAATCCAAAGGTCCAGTTGCCGGTTTAGGCCCCGCAGATACGCGAAGCTCAGTGCGATTCCCGCTGAGACTTCCCATTACGGTTCGAACCGCGGACGCCCATGAATACTTCGCTGAAACCGCTGACATTTCAGCGGGTGGTGTGTTGTTCCATACCAAAAATCTGCTCGGCGTAGGCACAGTGATTCGCTTCCGCATTGTGCTGCCTGCCTCCGTCCTGGGGACCGATACCGATGTGCAGGTAAATTGCACCGGACGCGTGGTGCGCTCACTGGACGAAAAAGGCAAGAATGCGGTGGCCGCGGTGATTGACGAATATTGCTTTGAGCGTATTCTCTGCGGCAGCATGGCCACAAGCTGCTAAAAAGTGGATTTTTGGCTCTTGGCTTCTTAGCTCTCGGTCTGTTAACTCTGTTAGGGCTCGATTCCTAAATTTTCAGTTCCTTATTGATTTGGCGCCGGCCGTTTTCAAAGCCAGGTACGCGCTCATTCTTGCATCCCATCAGCCTGTATAATGACTAAGTCCCAACCTGCGCCGGAGAGATGGCCGAGTGGCTGAAGGCGCACGCTTGGAAAGCGTGTTTAGGGGAAACTCTAACGTGGGTTCGAATCCCACTCTCTCCGCCATTCAGCCCCTCTGGACCAATCCGGGCCGCGCAAATCTCTCGGCAACAATCTTCTAAGACAATTTACAACTTTGCTTCAACGGTAATCGTCCTGTCTTGCCCATTGGTGTTTCCCCACACCTGCATTTAGCGCAGGGCAGTTACGCTTTTATGGTAATGTGAGTGCCATCCCCACCATGTGAAATTGAACGGGAGCCAGGATTGACTTCAGGACAAGAAGTGTCTTTGCGCGCGGAGCCAGCCAGGCTTCCGCAGTTTCGGACCCTTGGCATGTTGTTTTTTCTTTCCGGAACCTCAAGTCTTGTCCTCGAAACCTTATTTACTCGTTTGCTGAGCTATACCTTTGGAAATACGGCTTATGCAGCAAGCACCGTGCTCGCTGCTTTTCTCGGAGGACTGGCTCTGGGGGCGTCCATCATCGGCAAACGAGTGGACCGCTGGCGTCCGTCGCTGCTCATCTACGGAACTCTGGAATTGGCAATTGGA
>JASLFF010000531.1 GCA_030150795.1 Terriglobales bacterium
TTCATCTTTCTGCAATTACAAAAAATCGATTCCAAAAATCAACGGTTTGCCCGCTACCTGGATCGACTCAACACTCGATGGTTGCGTCTATCCGCGCAGGTGGCAGACGGCGCGCTCAGCTATGCAAAACCTGGCAAAGCTGAGCGCATCTTTTGTGGCCACACGCACGTCGCGCTGGCCCGGGAGCGGGACGGCGTTGAGTATTACAACTCGGGCGGTTGGGTCGATCAACGATGCACTTACATCGCCATCGACCCGGAAGGGGTTGCTATCCATGAATATGTTTCCGAATTTAACAATCGTGATTCCAGCCAAGAACGAATCGCGGCTTTTGCCGACTCTCCTGGAGTCTCTATGCCAGCAGGACTATGGGCAGATGAAATCTACGAAGGTGTTCCTGGCTGATGCCGGTTCTACCGACGGTACGCAGGAACTGGCCATGTCATTTGCAGGCCGGCTCAACGTTGAGGTAATTCCGGGTGGATTGCCTTCAGTAGGACGCAATGCGGGCGCGCGTCGCGCGACGACAGCTTACGTTCTCTTTATTGATGCGGATATGGAACTCAAGGACACGACGTTGCTGCGGCGCGCCATGGAACTGGCCGAACGGCGCAAATTGCACTGCGTCACAACAAATATCTGGTGCTCACAAGGCTCCACTCGCGACCGGATTCTATACTTTGCCAATAACATCGCGCAATACGGATCAGTGCTGGTGAAGCCTTTTAGCACCGGGATGTTCATGCTCTTTGAAAAAGCGACATTCGAGCGGCTTGGAGGGTTTCATGAAAAGGCGCTATACGCTGAAGACTATCTTCTAAGCAAGAAAGTACAGAACCGTAAATTTGGGATCGTAAGCGGCTGTATTCACACAACAAACCGGCGCTTCCGCAGTATGGGACATTTAAAAATCGTAAGCATGTTTCTTAAGACCATGCTGAACTCCTGGAATGACAATTACTTTTTGCATGATCACGGATACTGGCGGCAGAAGGTCTAGAATCCAATTTGAGAATGGATAACGGATCCCCCAGCAAACCCCGCTCTTTCCCCGGCGATTTTGTCTGGGGGGTGGCCACGTCTTCACATCAGGTAGAAGGCGGAAACCTGAACAACCAGTGGGCGACGTGGGAAGACCGAGGCCGGATTAAATCAAAAGATTGCGCCGGCTTTGCGTGTGACTGGTGGCGCAATGCGGAAAAAGATTTTGATTTGGCGCAGTCGCTGGGCGTAAATGCTCTGCGGCTCTCTGTAGAGTGGAGCCGCATTGAGCCCAGTGAAGGCCAATGGGACAAGTCTGCGCTGGCAAGATACCGCCAGATGCTAAAGGCGCTACATGAGCGCGGCATACGGCCATTTGTTACACTGCACCATTTCACCAATCCGCAATGGTTTGAAGCGAAGGGGGCATTTGCTGGTCCTCAGTCGGTGAGTTTTTTTCAGCGCTTCACGCAACGAGTGATAGGCGCATTGGGCGACCTCTGCCGGGATTGGACAACATTCAACGAGCCAAACGTTTACGTCTCCCTTGGGTATTTTCTGGGTGAATTTCCTCCGGGTAAAAAAGGGCGTGTCCTCGAGTCCGCACGAGTTACAAAAAACCTTTGTCTTGCGCATGCGGCCGCCTATCACACCATTCACTCCCTGCAAAAGGACGCCAGTGTTGGCTGGGCGCAGCATTACGTGGTGTTCAAGCCGCGCAGGCCGGAGTCGGCCATGGATCGTTGGTTGTGCGGATTTATTCAGCGACGCTTCAATAACAACTTTGCCGAGAGCATCCAAAGCGGGCGCGCGCCATTTCCGCTCAATAAATTCGGACAAAATCTGCCTGAAATCAAAGGCACCTGTGACTACGTTGGGATCAATTACTACAGTAGGCTGCGCGTAGGCTTTGCCGCCCAAAGTGCAAAGACTCTTTTTGTCCAAATCTCAGTTCCTCAACACAAGCCACAGGGAGACTCCGGCATTGAAGTTCCTTATGGCGAAGTCTATCCGGAAGGCTTACGGCAGGCGGTAGAGAGTTTCGCCGGCTTCAGGAAGCCGATTTACATTCTTGAAAACGGAGTACCTGATCGCGAAGACCGCATTCGTCCATGGGCGATTGAATCCATCGTGCAACAAATGCACACTCTACTGGCGGAAGGAATCGACTTGCGAGGGTATTTTCACTGGACCCTGGCAGACAACTTTGAATGGAATGAAGGCTGGCATCTTCGCTTCGGGCTCTATGAACTTGACCCGGCTACACAGCTCAGGAAGCCGCGCTCCAGCGCATACGTTTATGAACGGATGATCAAGCAAAGTAATCTCCAAGCCGCATCGTCTGGACCTTGCGACTCGGGAACGCCAGGTTCAACCCAGAACGGATCTCATCTTGCTTTGAAAGAAATAGACGCGCCGTCACGCACAATCATGACCGAAAACGAAGGCGCGTTCGGCAAATAGAAACGCCGGCTTCGAAATTGTGCCGGGCCCGCTCAGTCCGAATGAACGCGCCACTTCGGAGTATATGTCAGTTGCAACTGGCCAGTCACATTGTGTTCCGCTGTGGCCTTGAGAGCGGGAATCAGCCACCGCTCGTATTGCACGAATGCGTCAACCTGCAAGTTCTGATGTATTTTCCAGAGCAAATGCGTGCTGGCGTCGCTCTGTGTTCCACCCCCGGGCAGGAACGACGAGCTGGCTTTGACATCGCGATAGCTTAGCTGGATGCTTGTCTCGGCGGATAAATGATATGTGCTCCAG
>JASLFF010000575.1 GCA_030150795.1 Terriglobales bacterium
GTCGCCATCTTTCGATGGTTTTGCCTTTGTCAAAATTGCGTCGCGAGGGTCAACTAAAATCTGACTTGCAGCTTTCTTTAAAACCTCCTGGCCATCCGTGCATTCATGCTTCTTTCGCCGGCATCACGTCGCCGGCAGAAAATCAATCGGGTATGAGATCGTCACGGCCTGCACGCCTTCCTTCGGGCCGAAATTGATCGTCTTTACGCGGTTCACTACCTGAGTAACTAGATCGGGCGCATCCATGTCAGTCGATTGCAGCTGGCACATTGACACGGAGCCGTCCGGCTCAATCGTCAGGCGCAGCACCATCTTGCCTTGCAATGTTGGATTGATGCGCAGTGTCCGGTTGTAATCCCGGTAGAAAGCAGACTTATAACGATCAAACACAATCTGAATTTCTTCGTCGGTGCGGGAAGCCCCTGGGCCGCTGTGGGCCTTGGGCCGGCCGTCGCCGCCTCCGATCCCCGCGATTGAACTTTTCGCGCGGGCCACCTGCAGACCGGGTCCGCCCATACCGCCACCGCCGCCGCCTCTGCCGCCACCGCCACCCACACTGCGGCTCAGCGAGCCGGCATCAATACCACCACTTGATCCCGGCGTATTGGTCGTCAATAAAGAGTGTGATGATGCGTTGCCCACTTCGTCGGCGGCAGCGTAACGCGCATCGTTTCCTAGACGCGGTGCGTTCTGGTCCTGCGCCAGGCTTGCGAACTGTTCTTTGAATGCCAGAATTCCGGCCCTGCCAATGTTTGGCTCAGGCGGCGTCGCCTCTGCGGAAAATCCCTTTGCCGGACCTGCTGGGAGCTCAGGTTTCCCAGGCCCTTTTGGAGCTTCCGAAGCCCTGGCCTTTGCAGCCCCATCTGCCCCTTTTGGTGGAGGAGGTGCGGACGTGGGCGGCGGGACTGGGACCGCCGCTGGACGATAGAAGACGATGTCGATGTCTTTTTTCGTGCGAGCGCCGCTGCGAGCCATGAATGATGCCCCCACCAGCATCAGCAAGGCCAGCAAGATGGTATGGACAACAATGCTCTCCACCATGCTGCGGGCGGATGGCCCCCCGGATTCTCTGAACCTGCCTATTTCCATGGTTGTGTCCAAAGCAGCCACCTCAATTGGCCGTTATAAATTCGACCTTCAAATCATCCACGCCCGATTTCGCGAGATCGAGGATGCGCAGAACTCCCTCGTAGTTCAAACGGTCGTCGGCAGCCAGAAACAGGACGCGCTTTTCCGGGGGACGGCTGCCCAGGATGTCTCCCACGCGCGCGGGTAATTCGGTTGCAGCGATCTTTTGATCGCCGAGCATCACGCGACAATCCGCCGGAAGTCCCTCGCCTGCCGAGGGCTTGACGATGCCGCAGGTGTTGGCGGAAATGATCAGGATCAGCTTCGATTCCTGAGACTGCGCGGGCGTGGCGTTGTTCGAAGTCTTAGGAATATTGACGTCATAGCCCTGCATCAGCAGCGGAACAACGACCATGAAAATGATCAGCAGCACCAGCACTACGTCGACCAGCGGCGTAATGTTGATCTCGGACTGCAGATCAGATCCGGAGCTGCCTCTGTTGAACTCCATAACTTAGTCTCCTTGCGTTCCTGCGTTGCGGCCCTTGGCAATCAACCCCACGCCCCGGAAGCCGGCCTGCTCCACCGCCTGCATGGCCTCTCGGACTTGGCGGAAGTTGAGCTTTGCGTCACCCCGGATCACGACCCTAGGATCCGTTTCCGCCGCTACGGCAGCGCGGAGCGCGTCGCCGAACTGCTCGGGTGCGACCTGCCTGTCATTGACCCACAGCTTGCCGGCTTCGTCGATGGAGACCAGAATCCGGCCTCTCTCATCGCCTTGCTGAGTCGGCTTCTCCGTTTTTGGCAAACGGACCTCCGGCCCTTTACGCATCTGCGGCGCCATCACCATGAAGATGATCAGCAGCACCAGCACCACGTCGACCAGCGGCGTGACGTTGATGGACGCGTTCATTTTGGAGCTTTCACCGAGCCGCATGCGCGTTCTCCTTCGAGTCTGCGGACGCCTTGGCGACGCGATCTATCTGCGGCGCTTTAAAAAGACGATTCACGAGCTGAGTGGAAGCTCGATTCATCTCAATGTGGAAGTTCTCAATCCTGCCCGTAAAGTAGTTGAACGCGGCGACGGCCGGGATTGCGACGAAGATGCCCAGCGCTGTCGTGACGAGAGCTTCGGCGATGCCGCCCGAAACTACAGACATGCCGCCGGATCCAGTGGCCGCGATGTTCCGAAAAGCGTTGATGATTCCAGCTACGGTACCGAACAGCCCAACGAACGGAGCCGTGGAGCCGATCGTAGCCAGGAAGCCGAGGCCCTTTTTCAATTCAACCAGCGTCTCCGACATGGAGTCTCTAACTACGTTCGTGACCTGGTCGAGTGAAGCGGAGGGATCGCCGCCCGCCTCGCGCACTCCGTCATACTCGAGAATTCCCGCCGAGACCACCTGCGCCACGTGGGACTTCTGATGCTGCTGTATGGCTTCGATCAATTCCTGTACCTCGCCCCCATGGGTGAACTTCGACAGCAAAGGCTTGAAAGCCTGTGTCTCGCTGGCAGCCGCGCGGAAGCGGCGATACTTGTCAACCATCACTGCCACCGAAAAGATGGACAGCAAGGCAAGGCAACACATCACGCCGGCGCCGAATAGGCCGACGTTTCTCAGCAGCTCCGTAAAGGTCATGGCATTCTCCTAAGCGTCGCAACCGCGTGCTGCGCCGCATTCATTTTGTTCGGCGCGCCGCTTGGGCGCTCCGTTTGCGAACTGATTTCGTAGTAACTCAGCATCAGCATGAGTACTTCTTGTTAATTGGTCGCCTCAAGTCGTCGAGCACCCAGAGGCGCCGAAAGCGTTGCCAAGCTGTGAGACGAGCAGCGGCTCTGCCAGAACCAGAGCGATTACAACCGAATGAATGCACCGCATATTTCATCTCCCAAATACCTACGCAGTTCCCGGGCGGAACTTTCTGACTTGGGAAGAGTATTGAGCAGACTGCCCCCGGCAACAACAGTACACGGGTTCTAAGGTGTTCTCTCGGCGGGTGCCAATACCTCCGTCAAGTTAGCGGGAAGGTTCCAATGGGTATCTCTAGCTTCGTCCAGCTGGGCAATGGATGAGCTGGTGTTTACGAATCTGCAATGGCCAAAGGTAATGCCCTCTCAAGAGCGCTAGGACACGGCAGGTTGGGCACTGTTCACTGAGACATGACCACCTGGTTGGAGACAACCTAATCATTGTCAGACAAGGGAATGACAGCAGGAAGCAAAGCTTTTCATTTCCGATCGACGTTCAGAAGGAAGTACTTATCGGGACATGGCGAGCGGGAACAGATGCTCAAGAATTCTCTAAGGGTTCTTATGGGGAGATTCGCGGATCAGGATGGTGGCCATTGAATGGATCCGCCATGGAGAATCTTACCTTTGAAATGCAGGCACGCCTTCACGCAAGCAGCCTGCAGCTAATCTCTTGATTGTTTCCAAAAATCTATTTCAGCGAAACGCAAATGCGCCGGATCACGGCTTCTTTTCCGACCTGATCTCGTAATAGCGCAGCTCCCGCATGAACACTTCCTTATCTACGGGCTGCCTGGAGTCGTCGAGCATCGGTGAGATGCCGGTCGCGCGTCCAACTTCCGAGCTCTTCCATGGCACGATGACCAGCGACGTGGGCGCTTCCTGATTGCCCAGAATGGACATGCCCAGCGCCTTTCCTCCCGGCACGGACGTTAACTTCGGGTCTTGGTCCGTTTGTGCCTGCGGCTCTTCCTCCGGCCCTGCTTCTGTCTTTGCCTGCGCCACTTCAGCCTGTCCCGGTTGCTTTTTAGCTTCTACCTGCGCTTCTGCTGCTCCTGCCTCAGCTGGTTTCGTTTTTGCCGACGCTGTTTTCTGCGCCTTCACTGCTTCGGTCTTTATGTGCTTCTTTGCGGCAACGGCGGCAGGTTCGGCCTTTGCCTTTTTATCCGGCGTTTTGTCGGTCTGGGCGACACCCGTCGCCACTAGCAACACAAGCAGCAAGTATCCCTTCATGACTTCTCCTTTCGGCTCGTGCGTTTGCGAAGGTCGGCAATCCATTTCACGACCTCGGTGTCATCCGGAGCGAGCCGGCTGTATGCCTGGTAATGCTCCAGCGCGCACGCGTAATCCCCCAGATACAGGTCGCACAGTATGGCCAGGTTCCTGTGCGCATAGTGGAAATCAGGGAACTGCGCCAGCGCCGCCTCATAACTGGCGCGTGCCTTCGCAAACGCACGAGCCGAAAGGAGAAGTCATGAAGGGATACTTGCTGCTTGTGTTGCTAGTGGCGACGGGTGTCGCCCAGACCGACAAAACGCCGGA
>JASLFF010000821.1 GCA_030150795.1 Terriglobales bacterium
GACCGCGAAGCTCGCCGGGTTCACTGGCGCGATTGCCGGCAGGTCCTCAACGGTAAGCAACGTCACCCAAACCGGCGATTCACCGGCGCCGATGAAGACCTTAAAGCTTGTGCCGACCGCGCCGGAAAACGCGTTACGGTCAAGCCGGTCGAGCGCTGCGGCGTGATCTTGCCAGTTGTCGAAACCAGCCCCTGGAGTCCTTTGAGGGCCACCTACTTCATTGCCCCCCATAGGGCCCCGGCGTGCGCCGAAAGCCATGAGTGGGTTGCCAGCGCAGGCTGCGGCGGCCAACACTCCATGGCGCAAGAATATCCGTCTGGAAAATGCCAAATTACACCCCCGCTCATTTAAGAGCATCGGACAAAATTTGATTTTTTGGGTCCCGTCTTGCAGAACACAATTGGGGGAAACGCCCCACTTCGTCTGGGGCGGTAGAACCGGAAGCAAGCTGATCGTACCCGGAACACCGCCGGATTTCCAGCACGAATTTGCCATTTTAGGAAAAACTTCAGTAATTACCGGGGATTCGGGTTGTGAACCGGGCGCGCTCTTCGGCAGTCTCGGGACTGGGACGATAACTTCTTTGTAAAGCTCGGAAGCCAGTATGAAAGGTTTTTAACAGTCAGGTTACTTTCAGCTATTGTTTCTTGCCATTTAAGTAGTCTTTTTTCTTGACAATCCGCAGCATACAAAGCAGAGTACATGGAGTAAGCTCACCCCCAAAGGTTTTGAAACTGTAAATTTGGAGCCGATTCTGCCGCCACTTCCGGAAGGTAGCGTCTGCTCGCCTATGGCTTTCAGCCACTAAACTTCCGGAAACCCAACTAGATCCAACAAGCGCTGCGCAAGGAGTTCTACCTGTGACTAGAAGTTCTTTGTCTCTCTGCAAACGTATTCTCGCCTCGGTCCAGTCTGTTTCCATCCTTCTTCTGCTGCTGATTTTGAGCGGCCTGGCGAGTTATCAGCCGGCAGCGGCATTGCAGGCCCCTGCGCGAGGACCGAGGATATGGCTGGGGGACAATCAGGCCTTGCCGATGACGCCAGTCGGCGCGCCAACACTGGCGCAGAGCGTGGCTGCCGGACATTCACAGCCGCTCTCCATGGCGACGGCGGACGTTGATGGCGACGGCGTGACCGATATGGTCGCCGGCTTCAGCGTCCCGGGCGGCGGCGCGATTGTGATTCATCGCGGCAACGTAGATGCTTTTGCTCCGCAGAGCGACGCCTCATTTCAGGCCATTACCCAGGGCCAGTTTCCCGCTCCGTTTCTGCCCAACGCGCAGGTCATCAACATTCCCGTCCGGCCAGATTTTATTGCCCTAGGGCGCTTTACGCCCGGCGGACGCCAGGACCTTGTGGTGGCAGCCCTCGGCGGCAACAGTCTTTACTTCTTCCCCGGCGACGGCAAGGGCAGCTTTGGCGCCCCGCAGACGATTCCGCTTTCCGGCGGCGTGACCGCTCTGGCCGCGGAAAATCTGCTGCGCAGCCTTCCGTACTCGAACCTCGTTGTCGGCGTGACCACGGCGAAGAGTTCTTCTTTACTGGTCTTTTCCGGATCTGACTCCGGCATGACTTCTCCCGCGGTCTTTCCGCTGAAGGCCCCCGCCAGCAACATCGTCTTCGGCGACTTTGGCGACTCCCATACCGACACGGCTTTTCTTTCCGGCGGCAACGTTTTTATTCTTCATTCTTCCAATTTCCAGATGGAAGCGCTCTCGCTTCCGGTAAACGCCAGCGCCATGGCGCTGGGTTCGTTCATATTTGACCGCGTGCCGGCATTGCAGATCGCCTTGCTGACCTCGGATGGAACACTCCACATCGCGGCACACACGGAATTTGATCCGCGTCCACTGACCGCCGACGAAGTTCAGGCCCGCATGCAAGCAGGCCGTCGTGGATTTGGCAATCCACTGAATCCGGCGCGCACTCTGCCGCAGAACGGCTTCAAGATCGTGGAGAGCATTGCCGCCGCAGCGCCTTTCGCCGCCGGACAGCCGCCAGTGCTCTTCCGCACGCGCATTTCCGACCATGGCGCCGACGATGTGATGGTGCTAAATCCATCGGCGGGCCAGTTGGTCGTGATCGCGCATCCTGACGTGGCCGCGGGTGCGACGACGTTTCTTCCCGCGCAGATTTCCGCGCGCCCTTATTCCGGCTCGCCCGTAGCGGCGCTGCCGATGCGCACCAATATTGACGGGCGTCCCGGCGTGGTTGCGCTGCATGCCGGCCAATTAGCTCCGGCAGTGATGATGCCGCTGCCCGACCCGACTTTCACCGTCAATCGCACCGATGATCCGACGCCGGTTTCGCCGATTACCAACGCCTGCAACGGCGTGGCCAACGATTGCAGCTTGCGTGAAGCGATTCTCAGGGCCAATGCAACTGCCGGGACAGATACCGTTACTGTGCCTGCGGGGACTTATACGCTCACGCTGGCCAGAGTCCAAAATGACTGTACCGGCAATCACGGTGCTTTGTCTGTCAATGACTCGGTCAACATCGTCGGCGCCGGCCAGGCCACCACTATCATTCAGGCCGGAACTACCAATACCAACGGCATCGACATGGTGATGAACGTCAACGAGGACCTTGGTACAGCCAACTGTCCCCTGACGAACGCCACTGCCAGCATTTCCAACCTGACCATGAAGTTCGGCAGGAACCACGGCACAGTGGCCACCTTTGACGGCGATGGCGGCTGCATGGAGTTTGATACCGGAACCAGCGGAAACGCAAACCTGACGATGGACCACGTAACGCTATCGGACTGCAGCACGACCGACGGCAACGGTGGCGGAATCGCCACCTTCAACGTTACCGCCCCCGGCGGCGGCACAGGCCTGGCGACAATCACAAACAGCATTTTCCAGAACAGTTCGGTGGCAGAGGTCAACACAAATGCGGCGGGCAGCGGCGGCGCCATCTGGGTCTCTGATGGGGCGCGCATGTCGATGAGCAATTCGCAAATCCTGAACAACAACGCCAATCAGATCAACGGCACCGGCAGGGGCGTTGGCGGCGGTCTCTTCATCTTTTCCGCAGGCGCCGGCTCCAGACAGACCGTTCTTCATAGCAACACCATCACCGGCAACAATGCATCGGGCGATGGCGGCGGAATCTGGGATACCTCGAACCTTCTGATCGACAACGCCGGCACCCCGACCAGCCTTACGGTAATCAGTGGCAACACCGCTGGCGGAAATGGCGGCGGAATCCATTACCACGCGGTTAGCCCGGACGTAATGACGATCTCCAAGGCCACCATCACTGGAAACACAGCTACCGGCGCAGGCGGCGGCATTGATTCCGGTGAGCCGACCCTGGCCCATGCCTTCTCCATGAGCTTCAGCCGTCTGGCGGGCAATACCGCGGCTAGCGCCAGCACCAGCAACTTGAACAATAACCACACCACTGCGACTGTGACGAACAACTGGTGGGGCACGAATACCCCGGCTGCGACAATCGCCAATGTCAGTGGCGGCACGACCACCTTCGATCCGTTCATTGTGCTCACGCACCAGGCAAGCCCGGAGAAGATCCGCATCAACCAGAGCAGCACGCTCACCGGCGACATGAGCAAGGACAATCATGGAAGCGGAGCGGCGCTCACAGGCAATCTTGACGTCATCGTAGGGCTGCCCATCACATTTGTTTCAGGACCGTTGGGAAGCATTCCGCAAGCGCAGCCGGAGACTTTGAATGCGAGCGCGCAAGCGACGGCCACCTTTAATGCGGGCGGCACATCGGGACGCGCAAATCCAACCGCTACGGTTGATCAGGCAACGGCATTAGCGCTTGACAGCTTGATTTCCAGCGCAACGGAAGCCGCCACCACCGCGACGATTACCACGGTTGGAGCGCACGGATTCGCCACAGGCGAGACCGTAGTGATTTCCGGCGTGGGCGTTGCCGGCTACAACGGAACGTTCATCATTACAGCCACGCCCACGGTAAATACATTTACTTACACTGACGCCACGTCAGGGCTCGGCGCTTCCAGCGGCGGAACTGCTAACGTTGGCATCGTGATCCTGGAGCCGCCTCAGATCAGCAAGAGCTTTGGCTCAGTCAGCATTCCGGTAAACGGCACAACCACATTGAGCTTCAGCATCAACAATCCCAACGTGGTTGCTATCAATGAAAGCTTTACCGACACGCTGCCTGTGGGATTGCAGATAGCGGCAACTCCTAACGTAACCAACACTTGCGGAGGCACGGTTACGGCAACGGCTGGGTCCGGCAGCATTAGCTTCAGCAACAATGCCACGCCGGTTGGAGTCTGCGTGATCACGGTGAACATCACCGGAACTGTGGACAACCTGTACACCAACAGCGTCCAGATCCTTTCTACAGACGCGGGCAACGGCAATACGTCTTCAGCCAATTTGACGGTCATTAATCCGCCAACAATTGCCAAGGCGTTTGGCGCGGCCACGATTCCGCTGAATGGCACAACAAGCCTCACGTTCACCGTGAGCAGCACCAACCAGAATCTAACCCTGAATGGCGTTGCCTTTACTGATAGTCTGCCGACAGGACTAGTCGTAGCCACTCCGAACAATCTGAACACCACTTGCAGTGGCACGGCTACTGCTGTGGCGGGGTCTTCAACAGTAAGCTTGAGCGGAGCGTCTCTGGCTCCTGGCGCGAGTTGCACGGTTTCAATCAACGT
>JASLFF010000714.1 GCA_030150795.1 Terriglobales bacterium
GTGATGGGCCAGGAGGAACGGGCGCGCGCGGAGTATGCCAAGGCCATCGAAGAAGCGCCCGGCAACGGACTCAAAGCGGAATATCTGCAGAAATCCGCCATGACCTACCTGCGCGAGCAAAAATATGACGACGCCGACAAAGCCTACCGCCAGGCCGCTGAGAGCGCCCATGCCATGGGACAGTGGGTGTGGGAAGCGCGGGCCTATCGGATTATGGCCATGTACCAGGCCGATCATGATGCGGCTACGAAGGAACTTGATCAAGCCGAGTCCGTGCTGGCCGCCAACAAAGACGCAGTTGCCCAGGCCGATCTGGATGAGGAGCGCGCCCGTATTGTGCGCGTCCGGGTGGAACATGCGGTTGCCCGGAAGGACTACGCTAACGCACAGAAACTTCTGGCGGAGCTGCAAAAAATGGCCAACTCAGGCTCCATCAGCATTCAAAGAACTTACAGCGGGGCAGAAGGTACCTTGCTGCTGGCCCAAAAGAAATATCGTGATGCCGCCGCACAACTTGAGCAGGATTTCATGAACCCTGTCTCCATCCGATTGCTCATAACCGCGGAGCAAAAAGCCAATGCCAAAGCCGCAGCCGAGGAATGGCGCGTGAAGCTGCTTGACTGGAAGATACCTACGGTTGAAGAAGCCCTTGTTGTGCCGGCGTATAAGACGCAGCAAGCGGCCGTGGCGGCGAAAAAGTAGAGTACCGGAATCATTGAAGGAGCCTGAACCTGCGAATTACAAGAGTATCGACTGAATGCTCTTAAAAGTCAGCTGCTTACGAAGACAACCAAAAGATCTTGCCTTCCGTCAAAATTGGAGTAAAATGCTATCATATTTGGAGATTTAGACCCATGGCTACTGTGCAGCAACCCGTCGTCGGTTTCTCGTGGGATATTGCTGTCGATTTATCTAAAAAAGAAAATCGAACGCGGCTCAGTCCAGCTGCAATCAAGGGGCTATTCCGGATTGCAGAACATTGGAAATTGCGGGATGAAGACACAAGAGAGTTGCTTGGCGGCATCTCGGGTGGAAGCTTCTATGCGTTGAAAGGCCGCACTGCAAAAACACTGAATACAGACCAGCTAACGCGAATTTCGCTTTTGATTGGAATCTACAAGGCCCTGAACATTCTTTATAGTGCAAAACTTGCAGATGCTTGGATGACTCTACCAAACACAAATCCGATGTTCGGAGGAGAATCGCCACTTAGTTACCTCAAAAAAGGCGGCATACCTGCTTTTAGCAGGGTGCGACAGGTGCTGGATGCGCGCCGTGGCGGCAGATGAAATCTCCAAAGCTGGTCGATTTCGAAGGCAACGGAACTCACCGTCTTATCCCTTATCGTTACAGTGACCGTGGCAGGCCGGTACTGAGCCTTCTTGCTCAGGGTGATGATGATCTGCTCAAGGACCTGACCGAGCTCGAAGGTGCTACGAATGAACGGCTGCTCGGTGAGAGCGGGAGATTGCCTGGGATTACTGCCATCGAGCTGGTTTCCGGCTTTCACCTCGCACACATAGTGAATGCATCTTTCATTTATGCGAATCCGTCTGGCGGACGGTTCAACAGTCCGGCACGGGGGGCGTGGTATGCGGCCTTCAAGATGGCGACTGCACAAAAGGAAGTGGCCTTTCACAAATCGGCGGAGTTGAAGGAAGTCGGATGGAAAGCGGAAGAAATTTCTCCTTACATAGACTATCTTGCTGATTTCCGGCACCAATTTCATGATATTCGCAACGATCCGGATTTCAGCGACTGCCTGGATCTTAATCCGGACAGCTACCCTGCTTCACAGGCACTAGCCTATCAATTGTTAACCCTCGGTTCGGCAGGCATCGTATACCCGAGTGTGCGTCATAAGAATGGCGAATTCATTTTGTGTTTCCGACCGCCGCTTGTGCTCAATGTACGGGAGGGAAGAATGGTAACTTTGACTTTCTTGAATGCAGAAGTGAGCACGATAACGGTTGAAAATCGAAGGCTTAAACCGGTGTTGGACCCCGATAAAAAGCTTTAAACACGCAGCTCTCCATAGCGAATCTTTCACGAAACTGCTATAATCTGTAGATGCTTTCCCCTGTCCCTGAATCCCTGGCTTGGGCTCATCCCCTGGTACAGGAATGGTTCATCAACAAATTCGGTACGCCCACTGAGCCACAGGAGCATGGCTGGCCACATATCCTTGCCGGGCGGACTACTCTTATCTCCGCGCCGACAGGGTCTGGCAAGACGCTGGCAGCGTTCCTGATCTGTATTGATCGGCTGGTGCGCAAGGCCCTGAGCGGCAACCTTACCGACCGCACAGAGATCCTTTATATATCCCCATTGAAGGCCTTGGGTAACGACATCCAGAAAAATCTGGAAGGCCCCTTGAGTGAGATCACTGCGCTGGCCGGCGAAAAAGGATTGTTGATGCCGGAAATTCGCGCAGCTGTCCGCACCGGCGACACGCTTACGCAGGATCGCCAGCGGATGCTCAAACGACCTCCGCACATCCTGGTGACCACGCCGGAATCTTTGTACATTTTGCTGACGGCGCAAAAGAGCCGCGGCATTCTCACAGATGTAAACACCATCATCGTGGACGAAATCCATGCCGTGGCCGACGACAAACGCGGCGCTCATCTGGCACTTTCGCTCGAACGCCTGGACGCGTTGACGGTGAATCGCGCGGTACGCATTGGCCTTTCCGCCACGCAGAAACCAATTGAAACCGTTGCCCACTTTCTTACCGGCAACCACCGCCCAGATCCCGTGGTTGTTAATATCGGCCACAAACGCCAGATGGATCTGGCCATTGAAGTTCCCGGTCAGGAACTCGGGCCGGTTGCCAGCAATGAACTCTGGGACGAGATTTACGACCGCATTTGTGAATTAGTCCAGCAGCACCGCTCTACTCTGGTTTTTGTAAATACACGCCGCCTGGCTGAGCGCGTGGCATTTAATCTGGCGGAACGGATGGGTGAGGATGTAGTTGGCGCGCACCATGGCAGCCTTGCGCGCAAGCTGCGCCTGGACGCGGAAAGCAAACTCAAGAACGGTGAGTTAAAAGTTCTGGTGGCGACTGCTTCGTTGGAACTGGGCATCGATATTGGCCACGTTGACCTGGCTCTGCATATTGGATCGCCGCGTTCCATCGGCGTGTCACTCCAGCGCTTTGGCCGGGCCGGACACTGGCGTGGCGCTGTCCCCAAAGGCCGCTTCTTCCCGACTACGCGCGACGAGTTGATCGAATGCGCCGCGCTTGTACGCTCTATCCACCACGGAGAGCTTGACCGCCTGATGATTCCTGAAGCGCCGCTCGACATACTTGCGCAGCAGATTGTGGCTATCTGCGCTGCTGAAGAGTGGGGCGAGGACGAGCTCTTCACCATGGTCAAGCGGGCCTACCCTTATCGCGAACTCGACCGCAAAGACTTTGACGATCTGCTGACGATGCTGGCTGACGGTATAGCTTCGCAACGTGGACGCTTCGGCGCATATCTCTTTCGCGACCGCGTAAACAAGCGGCTCAAGGCCCGTCGCGGTGCGCGCATGATCGCCATTATGAACGGCGGTGCGATCCCGGAAACCGCCCTTTATACAGTAGTTGCCGAACCGGAAGGGACAGTTGTCGGCACGCTGCATGAAGACTTCGCCGTGGAAAGCCTGAAGGGCGACATTGTACTGCTGGGGAACATGAGTTGGCGCATTCGCCGCGTGGAATCTGCGGGACGCATCCTGGTAGAAGATGCACACGGCGCGCCGCCCTCAATCCCTTTCTGGCTGGGCGAAGCTCCGGGACGCACAGAAGAGCTTTCTCGGCAGATCGGCGAACTACGCCAAAAAATTAGTGACCTTACGCCCCATACCGTTCCCGGCTTCGTTAACCAGAAATCCCCGGAAGTCCTGAACGCTGTGGAATGGCTCAAATGCGAGTGCGGGCTGGATGATTCCGGCGCGGAGCAAGCCATCGAATACATTGTTACCGGCCGGACTGTGCTGGGCGCGGTCCCCACCACCAATACCGTCATCGCTGAGCGCTTCTTTGATGAAGGCGGCGGCATGCAGCTGGTTGTGCATGCGCCGTTTGGCGCTCGTATCAACAAAGCCTGGGGACTCTCCCTGCGCAAGCGCTTCTGCGTCTCATTCAACTTTGAATTGCAGGCCGCTGCCACAGATAACGGCGTAAACATTTCCCTGGCTGAGCAGCATAGCTTTCCGCTGGCCGATGTTTTTCATTTCCTGCATGAGAACACGGTGAAGGAAGTGTTGCAACAGGCGGCGTTGCTCTCCCCGTTGCTGGAGACACGATGGCGCTGGGATGCGAACCGCGCTCTGGCCCTGCTGCGTTACTGGAACGGCAAAAAGATTCCGCTACAGGTACAACGTACTCGCTCGGCTGATCTGCTGGCGTCGGTTTTTCCGGATGTGGCGCAGTGCCAGGAAAATGCTGATGGGCCTATCGTCGTCCCGGACCATCCTTTGTTGCGCGAGGTGATGAAAGATATTTTTCAGGAAGCGTTGGACCTTGAAGGGCTGAAAGATGTGTTGCGCAAGATGCGGTCGGGCGAGATCAAATGTATCGCGGTCGATACGCCGGTACCCTCGGTCTTTTCCCACGAGATCCTTAATAGCAATCCTTACGCTTATCTGGACGATGCTCCTTTGGAAGAACGTCGCGCCCGCGCGGTGGAAATGCGCCGCACGCTGCCTGAGTCAGTCTTGCAGGAAGTGGGAGCGCTTGATCCGGCTGCGATTGCCGAGGTCCGCGCCGATGCTTGGCCTGACGTGCGCGACGCCGACGAACTGGCCGACACGCTGCACACATTAATCGCTGTACCGGAAAATTTTGTTCCACCCGATGGCCGCACGCCTGCTGAGGCATGGTGCGGCTACTTTGAATCATTGCGGCAGTCGAACCGCGCGACCAGGGCGAGAGTATCCGAAGCATACACCGCAGGCGAGGGCGCCTGCGCTCCAATATCATCGTGGACCGCAGCCGCCCCCGGCTGCGCAGAGACTTTCTTTTGGGTTTCCGCAGAAAAGGCCAAGGCCTTCCGCGTGATTTATCCCATGGCGCAGTTTGAAGAACAACTCCCATCCATCGATGGCGACCCGCCCTCCCAGGACGATGCCCTCAAAGCCATGCTTACCGGCTGGCTTACGCACCTTGGTCCTACAACCGCTACTGCATTGGCCGCGCTGCTGCATTTGCCTGTCGCCGAGATCGATAAGACGCTGATACGCATCGAGACCACCGGCCTGATCCTG
>JASLFF010000733.1 GCA_030150795.1 Terriglobales bacterium
TGTTGATTCAGCAATCGGTAAACCGGATACAGTGGGCGCTGCAAGAGATTTTGCCCGGTGAAAGGCCAGAGGGACAAGACATGCCATTCCCGCCCACATCCAGCGAAATAAAAGGACCGACAGTTGACCAGAAGACGGGCAGATCGTCCAACCTCTGAGCAATGAAAAAGCTGGTTTTCAACCTTCATCTATACATGGCGCTGGCGGCGGGAGCTTTTATTTTGATCCTGGGATTGACCGGCAGCATCATGGCGTTTGAGCCGGAGCTTGATCACCTGCTGCATCCCAAGCGTTCTTACGTCACGCCCGGCGCGCATGCTCTTTCTCTGGCGCAGATCAAGGAAGTTATGGCGCGGGCCTATCCCGGCGACAGCATCCAGATTTATAGGCTCTCCACTGCGCCGGATCTATCGTATGTAGTTAGCCTGGAAAAGACCGGCGATGTTTACGTGAACCAATACACGGGAGAGGTCCTGGGCGTTCGCGGTGAAATGGAATTTCTGGACTACGTGCATCAGCTCCATCTCCGCCTGCTGTGGCGAGGTACAAATGATCCCGGCAAAACGATCATTACGTGGTCCGGCGTAGCCGCATTGCTTCTGGTGTGCTCCGGACTCTACCTGTGGTGGCCGCTAAAACGCATGCGAATGGCAAAAGGCACAACAGGACGCCGGGTGTGGTTTGATCTGCACAATGTAACAGGATTTTTTGCTTTCCTCTTTTTGCTGCTGCTTACACTCACCGGCGTGATGCTGGGATTTGAGCGCAGCGCGAACCAACTTCTTTACCGCATCACCGGGACGCAGCCATCGCAAATGCCGCACTCTGTACCTGCGCCACCGGAAGGCGCAACGCCATTGCAACCGGACCAAGCCATTGAGATTGCGCGCGCCGCAGTGCCGGGCGCGACTCCGTTCTTGATCGTGATGCCCGAACCGCAGGGCGCATACCAGATCAGGCTGCGCTTTCCTGAAGACCTTACACCCGGTGGACGCAGCCGCGCGTTCGTGGACCAATACACGGGCAAAGTTCTGTTTGCTGAAGGTTCACGCACGGCCCCGGCAGGCACACGCTGGGCTATCGCGTACCGCGCCATTCACACCGGCGATATTTTTGGCATGGGCAGCAAGGTTGTAATGTCTGTGGCCAGCTTGGCCATGGCGTTCCAGATGTTCAGCGGCATCATGATGTGGTGGAAACGCATTCGCGGGAAACGCGATGCTGCAATCCTGGCCGGTGCGCGGGTCAAGAACCAGCAAGCCGGACCATGAAAACGCAGCGCGTGAAAGCAACTGCTGTAACATCCGTAAAGGCTGATACAATACCTGAAGCCGCATACCTCCGGAGAGGGGGCCGAGTGGCTGAAGTTGAGCCGTTAGGGCAGCGTGAGCGAGGCAATGCTGAGCGGGAGCTGCCAGGCGAAATCCCGAGCGTTTTTTGCGAGGGAGCTCAATCGACGCTCTTGTGCCCATGATGTTCCCGGCGGTTTTGTTCGCGGAGAGGTGGCCGAGTGGCTGAAGGCGGCGGTTTGCTAAACCGTTATAGGGGCTAACACCTCTATCGGGGGTTCGAATCCCCCCCTCTCCGCCAGACCATCGTTTTTATTTTCATTCCCTTACATCCCATTTAAAAGCCGCGTACCCATTACGTACCGCTGTACCTCGCGGTTTAAGCGCGTTCCTGCGGGTCGACTAAGGGCATTTCGATTCCCGGCGCCCTCGTTCAGCCGAAAACGGAAATATGAGTCATATCGTATTTCTGATTCGGAGTTGCGGCGGTTCATTCGAAAGTACATGACTGCATAAAGCGAGACCGCATGGACGCGAGGCGTCCTGCCGAAGCGGTAGCGATAAGGGGACCTAAGAAAGCCGGGCCTATCGCCGGCTTTCGCTTTCATCTATTAATTCTGAGACAACGACTACGGATTGACCGTATAGGTGCTCCAGGATACCGATGGTTCCCTAAATGTGCCGTCATCATTGATTTCGGGCAGAAGGGTATACGCTTCAATTGCCAGACGGAAATCCTGGCATTTGGCGAAGTCGCTATTTTTAGATTCAAGTTCCTTTCGCTTACTAGGGTTCTCTAGGATTCCCTTCCGATACCTCTTGAGCTGATCCTCACCCTTGGATTTCGCACGGCTGTTGTCCGGCTTAAATTCAATAATGTCGCAGGTCGTCCGTATGCAATCAGCCGGTCCGTTGCCGGTCTCGAACTCGTAAACTGGACAGCCGCGCTCTCGCGTTTCGTGCAGCTCGTTTCCCTTTTGGAGCATGTACGCAACGACTGGGTGGTTCGCCCCCCTGATACCTGCAGACATCCTCCGGATTGACTCCCAAGTATCATTGACTTTCCTCTTCAAATCCTCAGTGGCGCTATATTTGTCCTTTAGCGTAGGATCTTTAAGGACGATGTCGAGCAACCCAAGTGCTTCATTCTTTCGCTTCTCCGCTTTCTCATAGCCATCCATTACCTTGTCTTTCGCCTCGCTCGATGCGCGTTGGGCAATGTCCCGCCGTTCATCTTGATCGCCGTCGGCGATAGCCCTCACAAGGTTTTGCGTATTTTGCTTGTCCAACTTCGTAAATTCCTCATAGTAGTAAAGGAAGTCCTTTGCGGAGCGTTCTGCATCGGAATAGGCGTCGGACGCAAACGCCCCTCGACATACAACGCAAGCAAACAGACTCAGAATTGATGTCAATATTATTGTTTTCATGCTTTCTTACTCCTTCCGTTTTGACTGCCGGCCCCCCGGGATATTCCAGTGACCGTCCAAACGGCGGGTCGTTGGGAAAAATCCCGAAAGCGGCTCACGCTTTCTGCGGGAAACGGATACATCAAAATAGTGTTCTTGGCTGGAATTCCGTTACAGAGAGTTTTGTTTTTGCCGCTCGGCCCGGCTACTGAAAACGAAGTTCTGAGCGCCGGTCCGCAGCAACTTATATCCCGTCGTCGAACGGTAGGTAGAAAAAGAAGTAACGGGTGGGCGCTGCTGAGCCTGGTCGATTTTTAAATGGGATGCTAAAGTATTCCGGCACGGAAATCCTGCAAAGCCATCAAATTAACTATTGAAATCCGGCCGTCCTGAACTTTCTTGCCTTAGGATTCGTGTCACACGCATATCTGGCAGGTGAGCCTCGTCGCGGAGGGCATCAATGAATTTGTTCTAAGCAAAATTTCCGGCCAACTCCCTGGCGCATGTTTCCCCAGGCACCTGAAAGGACGACTTCCCATGGCACGTAAGTGGTCGAGTAGAGATTTGCAACTGGTTGCCGCAGGACTGTTTTTGACGATTTTCTCCGTCTTGTTTGTACTGGTTGCTGCGTCATTAATCGGCCGATTGGTCGCATTGGGGTTTGCTCTTCTTTTCGGTGCATGCACCATAGGAGCTACCCTGCCTCTGCTGGGACTCGCCCCTGGCCGAGAGGTAGCGCGGAAAACCGCTCTACCAGCCCGTCCTGCTGTTAAACTCTCCGGTCCCGTGATCACCTCAGTAAAAGGCTTAGGAGAGATGCGACGAGATTCAGAAACCCCCGATTGGTTGTGCAGTGAGATAGTCAAGGTGGAACTACTCGATGGTAAGCTGCTGCCGTTCATCATTGAAGAAGTGGATCTAGCTTCCTACCGGGAATCGATTGAATCCGCAGTGACAAATTTTCTTGCACTGAATGTGGGCCGGCGTGACGGCGTGACCGAGCTTGTCTATAAAAACTATGAGGTCTATCGCGGCGCAGTTGATCCGCCGCCTCCTGAAGTGAAGGACCCGTCAGACATATGGCGGTACATTTATCCCAGCGGTGTATTTGTGAAACAAGGACCGGAGGGCAAGGATTTCTATATCGTAGTTTCAGGTAATTGCGAATGGGAGATCGAGCACGGTCTGGAGATGGTCTTCAAGCATGGAGACCAGATTGTGAGCGTAGGCCAGGCGGGCGATTGGTGATGATCTCCGGCCTGCGGTCCGGCTGAAAGCAGGGACCGCTCTCGCCCTATCAGGCGATTGAGACGGAGCTTGCCTCCGTGCGGCAAGATGAGGAAGTTGAAGTGAAAGTCCGCGTGTGTATTACGTGTGTGGGAACCGCATCTTTGGAGTATCCTGCGTTTCGTTCGTTCCGGAAATTTAAAGTAACTTACGTGTTTTCAATACGGCGCGGTAATTCGAATCCCCTCTCCGCCAGAACGTTCCTCCTTTGATCATTGGGTTGGTGCCAAGCACAGTTCCGTTATTCCAGAGGGTTGTCATGAGGCAAATGCGATTTTGGCAATTTGCCTTTTAGCCAAAAACTAAAGGGCCAATCTCTTTTGTTATTATCTCTGGACATGACCATCCGCCATGCTCGTCTGGCTACCTTCCTTTTGTTGGTTGCAGCGTCTTTGCTCTCTCAGGCTCCATCGAGTAAGACAACGAAAACTGCACAACTGAAGCCTGATACAGGAACATTCGTTAACAACGTTTATACCAACCCTTATCTTGGCTTTTCCTACACTGCGCCCGGTGAAGGATGGACTTTGTCTCTGCAGGACGCAAAGACTGAGCAGTCGGAGCTACCAGGACAATTTCAATTGCTGCGTGCTGTCACGCGGCGGCAGGTGCTTCAATTGAGGGCCGACGATGCCAGCTTCTACCAGCCTCGCATCACACTCGAAGTCTGGTTCAAAAACGCGCTACATCACGTGGCGGGTCAGAAGGGCATACAGATAATAAAAGATTCTTATGCCGTTGAATACGCACGGACAGCATTTCTATCGCGCTGACTACCAGCAGAATTATGGTGACCAACTATTTTACGGATCCATTTTTGGCACCGAACACAACGGTTTTATGCTCAATTGGACCTTCGTCGCCAACTCTGAAGAGGCTCTCAAACAGCTCGTGGACTCACTGGGCACCCTCTCCTTTGCGCGCCCTCACAATGACGCCTTGGGGAAGTCACCAAACTAATCCGCTTGATGAGCCGCGGCCTTACGCGGTGAGACGAGGCCGCGGCCATGGTACGTGAAAACCATTAATGCCTCCTCAACGGCGGACTATCACCCGGTGAAGCCAGCGTGAGCTGGGGGACGTACTGATCGACGACTTGCTTGAGAACGCCCGGCCGGTTCGTGACGATTGCACGCGCACCGAGCTGCAGATAATTCACCATGCTTCTCTCGAGGTCGATCGTCCAAATGCCGGTAAGACTCACGTCTCCTGCGACTTGGGCCCTCACGCCACCTGAGATTTCGCGATAGAACGTATCCGCAAGACACGCCGTGATCCCCGTGGAATAAACCAGGTTGGGAAAGCCGGGAAGGACCCTCAGCCTCTCAACCACGTTGCTGGGGGCGTCGCCCGCGTGTGGGAGTGAGGAGCGGACCTGGTCGAGGCCGAAGAACATGCGCTGGAAGTAGGGGCCCTGCGCTGCTTCCTCTACGGCAAGCCGCAAGTAGAGGACATGCTCTACTTCCGGCGCCCCTACAACCACAATTCCTTTGTAGCCCTTATCAAACAGTTCTCTCTGCAGAAGCCGGACCACCTGCCTTCCAGCATTGGGGAGGTAGGTGTTATTGTCCAGCTTGCTATCGATATACACGAGCGCAACACCGGGAAGGTTAGCGATAAAGTTGAGATGCTCCGCGGCGCCCGAACTCGCGTCGCACGAGTTATTGAGGCCATTGCTGCAGATGTGTCTGCCGGTCACCTTACAGCTGCAATCGCAGACACCCCCATGTTTGAAAACTGAGGGTTCGCCGTTGGCGTTGAAGTTAAGGTCCATCTCCAGTCCGTTGGCGCCTTCCCCAATGGCCCACCTGGCGGCATCATTGGTATTTGCCATGTGAGCGACGTTGTAGAACTTCTGAGGCTCGATCTCCGGCGGAGTAATCCAGTTGATGTTCGAGCTCCGAGGAAGAGTGCTGGCCGGTCGGAAGCAGCTCACGCCCGTGTTTGTGTACAGGATCGGGCATTCCCGATAGCAGCGCGCTCCAGACTTGAATTCGTCTGGGCTGCAACTCATACTGTCCATCCCGAGTGTGCTTACGGGGCGGAAACATGAAACACCTGTGTTCGTATATCCGCTTGGACAAGGCGTGTAGCAGCGGGCACCCGATTTGAACTCGCCCGGATTGCACGTCATGCTGCCCATGCCGAGCGTGCTCACCGGACGGAGGCAGGAAACGCCGGTGTTTGTGTATCCCTGGGGACAGTTCTTGTAACACCGGGCACCCGTTCTGAACTCGTCCGCACGGCACGTCATGCTGCCCATGCCAAGTGTCTTGGGAGGCCACACTCTCTGACATGTGGCGCCCCAATTCCTGAAGCCTGCGGGACAATCGGCAACGCGCGACCCGCCGTTACTGATCGAATCGGCTCCGCGGCCACAAGTGGCTCCATTGTTGGTATAACTCGGAGGACAATCGGCAACGCGCGATCCGCCGTTACCGAACGAATCGGCTCCACGACCGCAAGTGGCTCCATTGTTGGTATAACTCGGAGGACAATCGGCAACGCGCGATCCGTTGTTGGACATTGAATCTGCCCCGCGACCACAGGTAAGGCCGTTGTTGGTGTATCCAGGTGGACAGTTTTGAGCGAAAACAAAGCATGGCGTCATCAGCGCCAAGACCAATGTACAACCACTTGTGATTAACCGGCGAATATTGAGCATTGCCCTTCCCTTTCTTGTATGCCCATATGACCCACTCGTGATCCATTCTCTCTGCCAGGGGCGCCCAACACACGGCGCGGTAATTTGAATCCCCCTCTCCGCCGGATTATCTAGTCACCTCTAAGAAAAATCAAAACGTTTCTGCAGCTTGCGGAAGTTATTAACAAGGTTCTGCATAGGAATGCCCTAAGGAAGCTTGTCGAAAAAGAGATAGACCGAAGCAATGCGACCGTTCCGGGCGACGATAAAATCGGCTCCCGCGTAAGCCGGCGGTTTGCCGGGAGCGCCAGATACTCATCGGACCCGTCCGGCATCACCTAATTCCTCAGGAGGGGAGAGCGGCTGATATTCAAAATCTGGATGTGTTGCTTTTATCGCGCCAGCAATGCGATCAATCTCACCACGGCCACGAAATATGCCACCTTTAGGGGTCATAGAATACTGCGTCCTCATGAAAGATCTCATCGATTGCAGCGCGACGACGCACGGGATCATTTTCACCAAAAACATCGCGCAGATTACGAAGCAACAAGATCGATATGCTGTTGGACATCAGTGTTCTCCGTTTCAGATCGCAGGATGAGGGAAGATTCTAATTACCACCTAAGCTAATGTGGCGCAACCATAGAAATTATAAAATTCGGCAGTTGATGGGAAAAGCAAACTATCACCATTGATCCATGACAAGCCGGAACCCAGGAGATTGCATTAGAGAAAACCAACATGAGCCGGACAAGAGAACGTGATTATAATTGACGAGGCCAGGCGGCAGGAGTAGAGTCGCTGTGAAAGTCACTCGTCACGCGTCATTCGCATTTTCCCAAGTCTCGCGTCACGAATAACTATCGTTCGCTAACGTCGAAAGGCTCAAGCGATGTCATGGTTAAGCTGGAAAAATCAGCGCACTTGAGAAAGGAAAATTACCCTATGACATTCCTTACCCAGAAACTCTCAAAGCTGTTTTTTGCCGAAACGATTTGTGTAGTAACGCTCGCGTCGTTTGTGGTTGTCTTTGGAGCAGGCGCCACGCTTGCTCAAACCAATCAGGTATCGTTCACCGCCACCGCTACGGCAGTAATCACAGGCGTGACGAAGCTGCCCAGCGGGCTGACGCAGGTAAACTTCAACACTTCAGGGAGTGCGACGCACCTGGGGAGTTTTACGGGGCCGTTGACGCGCCTCCAGGATAATCAGGGGAACTTTGGCAGCACCGCGGTCATCGTCGGGGCCAACGGGAAGGACAGCATATTCTTTTCCGTCAGTGGGACCTTTGAGGGTAAGGGCGGCGGCAACAAGTGCGTCGTCACTTCCACCGGAACTTACACTGTCACCGGCGGGGCCGGCGCGTTCGCTAACGCCACGGGGAGCGGAACAATCACGACGCAGTTCGATCTATGCGCAAATACCGCCAGCGGGACATATACGGGGACGATCTCCCAGCCGAACTCGAACTAAGAGGGAACTTGGCCTGGCAAGTTTCCACTCCGCGAGGCTTATCGCTTGAAAAAAAGCCAACAACTAATTTAGTAGCTGTTGGCTTTGGCGTACAGGCGTTTCTCGGGTTGGCACATCAGTTCATCCAGGCTTTGTAAGACACAGTCCTGAGGACTGGTCCTGCAATCGACTTGTCAGAAGCTTGAATTTCCAATCCCCCAACCAATGCGAATGAACAAAGCCCAGAGTCCGGCAGATGGGTTATTGCTTAATTGCAATATATCCGTGCTCCACGCCGGCGTTGTCAAAGAAGTCACCCACAATGATGCCCGCGGCGTTGATCCCATCGCCATCGGTTGAAGCCGCTCCGGGGAAATCCAGTTGAACAAAGGCACCATTCTGCTCCAGGAAGCCGTGTCCATTCCCTGAAGCGTCCGTGAAGCTGCCGATGATGTTTGTGCGCGCGTTCAGGCCGAAGGCGAAGGAAGAGGTTGACCCTGGCGGATTTACCGCTGCAAAGACGCCGTTCTGCCGGGTAAACGCATGAAACGTTCCCGATGCGTCTGTGAAAGCGCCCGCCATGTCTCCGCGGTCGTTAATGCCGAAGACGATCGTGAGGGTCTTGCCAGGGAAATCAATCTGGGTGAAGACGCCGGAACTGAGCAGAAATCCGTGCGTGCGTCCTGCCGTGTCATTGAAGCTGCCGGCAATCTCGCGCGCGTCATTGATGCTGAGCGCCTGCGTGGCGACAGCTCCGGGAAAATTGATCTGGGTGAACGCGCCGCTGATGCCATCGCGCAGCAGCCCATGCTGGTTGCCTGAGGCATCAGTGAATGCGCCCACAATGTCATCGCGATTGTTGAGTCCCACGGTCTTGGTGGCCGTAGCGCCGGGAAAATCAATTTGCTTGAACGTGCCCTGGCTGAAAAAGAAGCCGTGCTGGTGACTGACTTGGTCGAAGAAAAAACCGGCAATATTCCCGCGGGCATTGATGTTATCCGCCTCGGTGGAGGCGCTATTGGGAACGTCGAAGAGCTGGAAGTTGAAAGAGGAGGTTTGAGCATGGATCGGCAGAAGCGGCAGAAGCGGCAGAACCATCAAGACATATGGCAGGACTTTCTTGAACATGATTCGCTCCTTTCAGCGAAAAACTACAATCAGCAATAAGTGGGGCCCCGTAAAACAGAACGTAAATCGGTTGTTGCTTCTCATTAGGTAATCAGGTATTTGGTTTCGATGGGCGCACTCACCAAATACCTGGTCCCCTGCTTATTCTTAATTCACCGTTTGTGTAAGGACCGGTGAAGTGCTGCCCAGGAAGTTTGTGCTGCCTCCATAGACAACCGTGATGGAATGGCTGCCCCGCGTCAGGGTGGAAGTCGAGAACGTGGCTTGGCCGGAGGCGTTCAGGGTCTTGGTGCTGAGCGTCTTGTTTCCATCCTTGAACGTTACGCTTCCGCCGGGCACGGCTGTTCCGGGAGAGTTGGCCACCACGCTCGCGGTGAAGGTGACGGTCTGGCCATGGGTTGAAGGGTTGAGTGAGGAGGTTACGGAACTGGTGGTCGCATCTTTATTCACCGTCTGGCTCAGGGCAGAGGAAGTGCTGGTATTGAAGCTGGAGCTGCCGTTATAGACGCCGGTGATGGAGTGCGCAGCCACGGTCAACGTTGAAGTGGAGAAAGTTGCGTGGCCTGAGCCATCAAGATTCGAAGTCCCCAGGGTTGTGGTTCCATCCTTGAAGGTGGCTGTTCCCGCGGGTATGCCGCTGCCGGGGGAATTAGCGGTGACAGTAGCCGTAAAGGTCACGGCCTGGCTGAAGACTGAAGGGTTCGCTGAAGAGCTCACCGCAGTCGTGGTTGCATCTTTATTGACCACTTGGGGCGACGCGGAATCGCTGCCGCTGCTGTTGCCCCAAGTTGCGTTGCCAGTGAAGCTGGCCGTGATTGTATGACTCCCTACAGCCAGAGACGAGGTGTTGAAGGCCGCATGACCAGAGCCATCCACCGCGACGTTTGAAGCCAGCACTGTGCTGCCTTCGGTGAAAGTAACTGAGCCCACGGGCACACCGCCACTGGAAGTCACGGCAGCGGTGAACGTCACCGACTGTCCAAATACTGATGGGTTCGGCGACGAAGAAACCGTCGTCGTGGTAGCAAAGTTGCTCTGCACGGTCTGTACCGTGCTTCCACTGCTCGCCGCAAAGAGCGGATCAGAAGCGTAAGTAGCGGTAATGGTGTCTGATCCCACGGCCAGCGCTGATGTGCTGAAGGAAACAACGCCGCTAGAGTTCAGTGGCGCTTGAGCAAGCACAGTATTGCCCTGCTGGAAGGTGACTTGTCCAGTAGGAGTCCCGGTGGCCGGCGGCACGTGGGTGACAGTCGCGGTGAAGGTAACAGACTGGCCTACGCCGGATGGGTTGGGAGTGGAGGCAAGCGCCGTCGAGGAAGCGCCGCTATGGATCGACTGCACCAATGAAGCGCTGCCCGGGCTGAAGTTGGCATCGCCACTGTACTGCACGGTGATGAAATGCTCGTCCGCAGTGAGCGACGAGCTGGTGAACGTCGCATGGCCGTTGGCGTCCAGCGGCACATTGGAAGCCAGTGTGACAGTGGTGGTCTGCAAGACGGAGTTCACCACGGCATACGTTGTATCGGTGAAAGTCGCTGTTCCAGTCGGAGTTGGCCCGGAGCCGCCGGTATTGGTGACGGAGGCCGTGAAAGTGAGCGATTGTCCAACCACAGCGGAGCGCACATCAGGCGTGGAAGAGCTCAAGGCCACGCCCACGCCGTTGAGATTTCCCAGAGCCCACAGCGTGCCGCCGTTGAGCGTAAAGACTGTGCCGTCCGGACCGATCACGGTGGGCACATAAGGCTCGCCCACGCCCGGCCCCAGCGTTACCCATTCCGACAGAGAATTGGTAATCAGGTTCCAACGATAGGTGCGGCCATCTTCGCTGGGCGTGAAGATGCTATTGGTGGCCGGATTGATGGCCGCGGTGTTGATGCACCATTCGCGTACGGCCAGGGGAAGAGTGGACGAGCGGTTCTCCACGTCAGCCGTGGGGCCGATCACGGTCAACACTTCGCGCATGATCAACATTCCGTTGGAAGAAGAATGCGCGTCTACCTGCGTGGCGTTGGGATCGAGCAGGGCGATGCGGTTCACTCCGTCCGCGCTGTCGCCTCCAGCACCGGCGTAGTTGTTGTATTTGCTGAAGATCAGGTAGCTTGAAGTTCCGGTATAAGAAGGCACCATGCTTGCCGGGACGATGGCCGGAGTATTGTCCCAGCCGAAGCCGCCGGCAGGATGCTCCACGGTGAGATCGGAGCTGAAATGGAGCAGAAAGCCGCGTGAGCCGTTGAATGGGTTGCCGAGGATGCCAAAGTAGACATCTCCGTCCGGGCCAACCAGCGGCGAGGCCGTGCTGTCGTCGATGATGTCCGCGTTATTGGCATTATTGTTGCGCGGATCTTTCAGGAAGACTTTGAACTTGGTCGCCAGTGTGGTGCTATCGAGTCCCAGAAGATAACCATAGGTGTCGCTACTCGCGTCTTTGACGACAACATAGATCGTGGTCCCATCATTGCTCAGCGCCGGAGCGGAGTTGTGGGTGTCGCGTCCAATGGTGGCATCTGCGGCCGCATTTCCGGCAAGAACAAAAGTGGCGTTGCCGTTGGGATCGATGCGGGCAAAGCCGCTCTGCGTAGTGCTCAGCGGGGCCGGAGCCGTGCCCTGAACGCGGAAGCCGAAAAAGACGTTGCCGCTTGCATCCGCCGTGATAGGCGTGTTGATGAAAACCGTGGAATTGAATGCCGAAGCATTCGCCTGATAATTAGCCAGCGTAGTGTAGAAGACCTGCTGCACCGGAGCGCCGTGACTTACCAAATCGGGATTATCAATGTAGTAGATGGTGCCGCCGTTTCCGGGATAGTAGAGGCGCGTATCGATGGAGTTGACAGCCAGCGCGGGCTGGTACGGCAAGATCCAGTTGTGCGAGGGCTGAGTGTAGTCGGTGCTGAGCGAGTACATTGAAGCGCCATTCACGGCGTTGAACACGTTGATCTGGAATCCGCCGCTGGAGCCTGTCTTCTGCGGGACAACGATGGTGTTGGCGGGTGTGATCAGTGGAGCGCCATAGTGAGCCAGCGCGCCCGTGTTGTTGAGGTCAATGGAAGTTGACCAGTGGATGGAATTCAGATGCTGCGCGGCAGGGCTGTAGACAGCCGTGTGCTGGGCATTGCCGCCAAACATGGGAACAATGGTTTGAGCGTGAACGATGAGACCTGTGGCAAGCATGATGAGCAACAAGAATTTTTTGAACATAGATTCGATCCTTTCGACAAACTGCAGTAAGGACAGGCAGGCAGAGGTCCGGGGACCGGTCATGCATGCGGCTCGTCAGAGCCATGCATTTCCAATCCCCAACCAATGCGAATGAACGGGGGCCCCAGGGGCCGGTTGAGAATTATTGTCTGGTAGCAATATACCCGTGTTCCACGCCGGCGTTGTCAAAGAAATCGCCGACGATCACGCCTGCGGCATTGATTCCATCGCCATCGGTGGAAGCCGCCCCAGGGAAATCCAGTTGCAGAAAGACACCATTCTGCTCCAGGAAGCCGTGGCCGTTCCCAGAAGCGTCCCCGAAGCTGCCAACGATGTTGGGCCGGGCGTTCAGGCCGAAGGCGAAGGAGAAGGTGGTAGTCCCAGGGAAGTTGACTGGAGCAAAGATGCCGCCCTGCCTGGTGAACGCATGAAAGTTCCCCGATGCGTCAGTGAAAGCGCCCACCATGTCTCCGCGATCGTTGATGCCGAAGATGAACGTGCCCGTCGCGCCGGGAAAATCGATCTGGCTGAAGACGCCGGAACTGAGCAGAAATCCGTGCGTGCGTCCCGCCGTGTCATTGAAGCTGCCGGCAATCTCTCGCGCGTCATTAATACTCAGCGCTTGAGTGGAGACGGCACCGGGAAAATCGATCTGGGAAAAAGCGGCGGTGAGGCCATCGCGCAGCAGTCCATGCTGGTTTCCTGAAGCGTCAGTGAATGCGCCCACAATGTCTTCACGATTGTTCAAGCCCACGGTCTTGGTGGCGGTAGTGCCGGGAAAATCCAGTTGGGTGAATGTGCTGGAGACGGCATTGAAGAAGAAGCCATGCTGGTGGCCTGCGTGATCGAAGAAGAAACCCGCAATATTTCCTCGGGCATTGATGTTATCGGCTTCTGTGGAAGCGCTGTTAGGTACATCAAAGAGCTGGAAGTGGAAAGTCTGCGCGGAGAGTTGAAGACCGGCGAAAAGCAACAGAGAGAAACAAAGTTTTCGAAACATTACGGTGTCCTTTCAGGAGAGAAATTGGCAACTGCATTGATCAAAACAATGAGACGAGGAGCAGGCACTTTGCTCAGTGTTGCCTGCTCCCGTTTGTTAACCAGCGTTATAGTCGTTGGTGATCCAGTGGTTACGGCACCACGATGGGAACGCCGGTGAAGTTGAAGGTTCCTACCACCGTCCCGCCGCTGCCCTGCGGATCGTCATGCAGCCCGAAGACGGTAAGGGTGATGGTTCCGCTCACGCCGTCCTTATTAATGGTGGTGAAGTTGTAATCCACGCGGGCGATGCCGGCCTGCGGAAAAGAAAAGTCCAGCGTGCGGCCTATCACGCCGGCGTTTGGACTGGTATGCCATGCACCCATCTGGCTGCTGAACTGAACACCAGGGCCGCCCTGGCCGGAGTCAATCGACGTCATGGAATGGTCGGCGTGCAATGTAACCACGGAACGCGACGAGAATGCGCCGGTGTTGGCGTCAGTAATCGTCGTCAGGTAGGCTATTCCCGGAAGCCCGTTGGTTGGTGAGTTCTGTGCATGGAGCGATGTCACGGCGCCGAAGGCCAGAACGCATACCGCTAGCAGGGTAAATACACGAACATTCTTTCTCATAACACACTTTCCTTTCGTACTTAGAAAACAGTTGTTAGTAGTTAGTACTTAGCTAAAGCAAGACCAGGCAGCACGATGATTGCTCTTTCCTGGCCTCAAGCTAACCGTTAAGGCCCGATGACGATTGCCATCTGCCGCTTCTTGTTTTCCTCCCTTGAACTTTTTAGAACGGCGCCTAGGCAGCGCCGGACTGTTATGGGACCACTTTCGGCGTCACCGATTTTGTTCCGCTCAGTCCGCCGGTGTAGTTCGCTCCGCCTCCGCCGGTCGCACCACCGACCACGTTGGCCTTGGAGTTCTCCGGAGTGCCGGCATGGTCAGAATTCTGATACTGACTGGCTTTGTTATCGTCCACAGGCTTCACTTCCAGGCAATTCAGGTCCACAGCGTCCGGGGGATCAGGCGAGCAATTCAGGTCGAGGGAAGTGTAGGCGGCCGCCGCCCATTGCCAGTTCAAGTGGATTCCCGGCGTGTCAGTGGCAAAGCTCGCACTCCAGGTGACGTTCTTAACGCCGCCCGGCAATCCATTGGGCAACGGCAGCGGGACGCCATCGAGAAAGACGTTCCCTGCCAGCCCGCTAGAGGGAACAACCGTATGCCACTGGTTCAACCCCACATTGAATGTGGTTGTGGCCATGGTGGCGTTGGGATCAAAGGTCAGGATGGCATTGGGCACGGAAACGGTAGTTGTGGTTCCATTGACGGTGAAAGCAATGGTTGAGTTGCTGATAAAGATGTTCACCGGCGATGATCCCAGGCCGGAAACCTTGCCCACTGCGCTAAACCATACGGCGTCGCCGGCGGGGATGGCGGTTCCGTTGAAGTTGGCGGCAGTGCTGCTGGTGACCCCGGAAGGCGTCAGGTTAGTGGTGGTAATAACGTCTGAAAATAAGCCAACCGTGATCGAATTCGTGATTGTATTGGTCGCGGTAGGAATCACGATTACCGTACTGTCGACCGTTGCACTCAGAATGCTGTTGGTCGCCAGGACCGTTGCACCGTCGGGCGTAATGGCGAGGGCGGTCAAAGAGAGGCCGTTGGCGGTGATGGTAGTGTTGATAGAGTCGTCAGCAGCATTAATTACCGTCACTGTGCTGTTGTGGGCGCTGGCGAAGAAGCTTTCCACGTAAACGTGCTGACCATCCGGCGTCACTGCGATTCCAAACGCGAACGCCGTGTTCGACAGAGGGACGGTCGTTGTCACGGTGTTGCTGGCCGTATCGATCACAAGCACACCGTTCGTCCCCGTACCCACGAGGCCCGACTCGTCCGAGGCATAGAGCGTGCTTCCGTCCGGACTGATGGCCAGGTCGAAGAGCTCGTGTCCGGGAGCGATGGTGGTGATAGTCGCAAAGGTATTCGCGTCCACCACGATGACTCCATTGCTGGAAGCGAGGTATAAAGTGTTGCCATCAGCGGAGACCGCTATCGCCAAAAGAAAGGTCGTCCCGAAAGAGGCCACCGAAACAGCGGTGTTCGTGGCGGTGTTGATCACAAACAACTGACTGTTCACACCGCCGCCGGAGGGAACCACAAAAGCCCGTGCCCCATCTGGGCTGAAGGCAATCACCGGCGCCGCGCCTTCGTTTCCGATAAAGCCAACAGCGCCGGGAAGAGGAATATGGGTGATGATGGAGTTGGTCGCGGTGTTCACCGCCACAACTGAGTTGTCTGTGTTGCACACGTAGAGCAGTTGTCCGTTGGGCGAAGCCGTGGCGCAGAACGGATGGCTGAACCCGCTGATGGTGGCAACTACGGCGTTGGTGCTGGGATTGATAACGCCGACAGTCCCATTGATGTTGTTGGTCTCATAGGCCACGATTTGGGCGTGAAGGCTGGAAACGCTTAGAGCGAGCAGGATGATTGGCAGGAATTTCTTAAACATGATTGTCTCCTTTTCTAAAGAGCGAGGGAGCCCGCGAAGGGTCCCTCGCCAGTTGCTGCTGGAACCTGAGCTTCGCTTAGAACGGCGCCGTCGTCGTTCCGCTGTTGTGGCCGATCTTGAGGCTTACGGTTGCCGGATTGGGGCCGCCGATGGTCACACCATGCACATCGACAACGTAGGTGAATTGCGAGCTGCTGCCATTCACGGCTTTCAGATTGAAGTTGACGCTCAGGCCGTTGACCGTGCCATTGAACACAAAGTGCATGTTGCCGCCGACCTGGCGGAAGCTGCCTGCGGGAATAGTCAGCGAGAAGTTGTTGACGGTAAGCGTGAGCGGCTGGTTAGCGAGATCAATGCCGCCGGTGTTGGCGCCCAGAGTGAAGTCGCCCTGCTCATGCAGATTGTTGTTGATGACTAGGTTGTCAATGGTAAACGCGGCAAACGGCGAGGTCAGGTTGAAGATCGTCAGGTCTTGAGGATCGGCTGCCACCGGAATCCCTGAGGCCACCACGGTATTCGTGCCCGTATCGATCTCAGAGGCAGTACTGTTTCCTCTAACGGTCACGTAAACATCAGAGCCGTCTGGTGTGACCGCGACCCCAGTGGGTTGCGGGCCCACAGGAATAGTAGTGGTCAGAGTGTTGGTAGCCGTAGCAATAACTCCAACAGAGTTGCTTGTAATGCCGGACACATAGACTTGGCTTCCATCGGGAGTGACGGCCACCCTGAAATCGACTCCATCAAAGGGAATAGTGGCATTCACAGTGTTGGTGGCCGTGCTGATGGCCACAACCTCTCCAGGCGCCAAGCACCCGACGTACACCTGCGTGCCATCCGGGGTGATGGCCATTTTGGTTAGAGGCACGCAGCCGATGGGAATAGGAGGTCCCACTACGGTATTGGTGGCGGTGCTGATTACGGAGACGCTCTTGCCGCCTTCCTGAGCTACATAAACGCGCGTACCGTCCGGGGTGACAATAAGACTGGATGGGTTGCCACCCAGCGCAATGGGATTGGGCTCCACTGTGTTGGTCGCAGTATCAACAATAAACACCGCGTTTATCTGGTCCGCCACATAGATATGGGCCCCATCTGGTGTAATGGCCAGACCAAGCGGCGCCACTCCAACATTTGAAATCGTGGCAACTGGCGTATTCGTAGCTGTATCGATGACCAGGATCGCGGAGGGAACACTCGCGTTTCCTTCGAACAAAGCATAAACCCGTGTGCCGTCAGGCGAGTTAACAATCTGTGATTGCAATGAGAACTGGTTAGGATCAAACGGAATGCTTGCCGCAGTGGTATTCGCGGGAATGTTGGTTACTGTGATGTGATCGATTCCGAGCGTATATCCGACAGTCTGAGCGTGGAGTGATTTCAGGGGAAGCGCTGCTGCAAGCAGGGTGAAAATAAAAAAGCGTAGGAAGCCGGAAAAGATGCGGTTCCGATTTCCCAGGGTCGTGCTGATTCTAACGTTCATGGTCTTTCCTTTCTCTTTCTCTTACTCAACAACATTGGTTAGGACTTGGCGGACGAAGCGGCGCAAGCTTCTGTCTAGAAGGGCGCGGTGGGTCGAGCCGCTGTTGCTGCCGATCTTCAGCTCAGAGGCTGCTGTTTCTTTCAGAAATTCACCGTCGAGCTTCCGCTGTTGTTGCCGATGGCCAGAGCTACCGTTACCGGATTGGGCCCGATTTGTGTCGCCACGTTTTTGCCCTGGATGGTGAAGGTGTAGGTAAAGTTGGGGCTGTTGCCGATCAGGTTAAAGGTCACGCTCAAGCCGTTGAGCGTGCCGCTGAAGGTGAAATGCTGTTGCGACGAGTTGCCCACCTGCGTGACTGTGCCGGCGGGGACGAGTAGGCTGAAGCCGCCAACCGTGAGCGTCATGGGTTGATGGGCAAAATCGAGCCCCTGGCTGTTTGCTCCCAGGCTAAGACTCCCCGACAAGGAAATCCTGTTTGGATTGCCGACATTGCTAGGCGTAGGCGCCGGGAATGAGGCAAAGGGCGCGTTCAGATTGGTGAACGCAACGGCAGTTGGCCCGAGCCCCACCGGGATTGTGGCAACCAGAGTATTGGTGGCAGTGGAAACCACCGAAACCGTGGCGTCGCTGCCGTTAACAGAGTAGACGGATGCACCATCCGGAGTGACCCCAACTCCGTTAGGAAACCCTCCTACCGCGATACTGGAAGGCCCCACGGTATTGGTGGCGGCGTCAATGATTCGTACCACGTTCCCGAAAAGATCCGATACGTAGATCCGTTTTCCATCCGGCGTAACGCCAAGTCCACCAGATGGCGGCAGGGGAATAGTGGCAACCACAGTATTACTAGCGGTGGAGATCGCCTGAACATCCGAATTAGACTGTTGGCCACCTACATAAACAGTCCCGCCTCCCGGCGTAATAGCAATGACCGGAAAAGGCAACTCCAGCGATGGAAAAGAGTCAACGGCAATGGACTGCACAATCGTATTGCTGGCAGTGTCAATTACCGAGACAGTATTAAACCCCAGGACGTAAGCGCGGGTGCCATCGGGAGTAATGGCCGCTGCATACGGCGCGTTTCCACCGACGATGGTAGCGATTACGCTGTTGGTAGCGGTGTTGACCACCACTATACTGTTGCCAAAGAATGTGGGCACATAGAGAGTGTTGCCGTCTGGTGTGATGGCCGGAATTGCTGGAAAGCCGCCAATCTGAATATTTGCAATCACAGTATTGCTGGCCGTTGCAATTACCGAAACAGTACCGTCAGAAAGATTTGTAACGTAGGCGCGAGTTCCGTCCGGGGTGAAAACCACACCGGCTGGGGTGTTCCCAGTCCCAATGGTTGCGGTGCCAGCGTTGTTGGCCACATCAATCACTGAAACCGTATTGCTACTGCTGTTAGTCACATAGGCCACGGTCTGGGCGTGGAGTGTGGTGCAGGCAAACACTGCTGTGAGCAGGCTGAAAATATAAAGGCGCAGGAAGCCGGACACTAAGCTCCGATTTCCAGAGGTCTTGCTGATTCGAACGTTCATGGTCTTTCCTTTCTCTTGCACAACAAAACATTTCTCGCGGGCGCTCGGGTTTAGAAATTCACCGTCGTGCTTCCGCTGTTATTCCCGATAGCCAGGGTTACTGTGACCGGATTGGGACCCGCTTGCGTACCTGCGTTCTTGCTCTGGATGGTGAAGCCGTAGGTAAAGTTGGGGCTGTTGCCGAAAAGATCAAAGGTCACGTTCGCCCCGTTCACCTTCCCGCTGAAGGAAAAATGCTGTGGCCCCACCTGCTTGACCGAGCCGGCGGGAACAAGCACGCTGAAGCCGCCGACCGTAAGAGTCATGGGTTGATGAGCAAAATCGAGCCCCTGGCTGTTTGCGCCCAGGGTAAAACTTCCCGAGACAGTAATCCTGTTTGCGTTGCCGGAGCCCGGAGTAGGCGACGGGAACGAGGCAAAGGGCGCGTTCAGGTTGGAGATCGCGATGTCAAACGGCCCGCTTCCCACCGGCACCGTTGCCACCACGGTATTCGTTGCGGTCGCAATCACTGAGGCTGTGCTGTTGAAGTTGGTAACGTAGGCGAAAGCGCCGTCAGGCGTGATCGCCATTGCGAAGGGAAACGCGCCAATCGAAATGGAAGCAGCTTCCAGAGTGTTGGTGGCCGTATCGATGATGCCCACGGCGCCAGTCCCAGTCCCCTCCGCTACATAAGCGCGGCTTCCGTCCGGAGTAAAGGCAATTCCCGCTGGGTTTCCCGGCACAGCAATGTTGGCAACCTGCGTGTTGCTCGCAGTAGAGATAACCACGACATTGCCGTTCAGAAGCGTCAGGTAAACATGGCTTCCATCCGGCGTGATGCCAAGACAGCGCTGGAACGCGGAGAACCCAGACGGGGCGATGGGCGATCCAACCACCGTGTTGGTCGATGCGTCAATCACGAAGACGCCTTGGACGGTATTGACATAGACATGGCTGCCATCCGGAGTGACTACGGCCGGGATGGGACCGTCTCCGACGCCAACGGTCGTGGTTACGCTCTTGCTTGCCGTGTCAACCACAACAACGCCGCCGTTGTTATTTGGCACAAACAGAGTTTTGCCATCTGGACTAATGGCTGAAAATCCAGGAGTGCCGCCAGTACTAATCGTTGCGGTCACGCTATTGGTGGCCGTATCAATTACTGAGAGAGTGCCATCGTTGGAATTTGAAACATACGCGGTCGTTCCGTCAGGTGAAACAACCACGCCTGCCGGGCCGGATCCGACTGGAATAGTTGCGGCCACGCTGTTGGTGGAAGTGTCAATCACGGAAACCGTGTTCGTATTTATGCTGGTTACGTAGGCTCTGGTCTGCGCGTGGAGTGTGCTGAAGGCGAACGCTGCTATGAACTGGCTGAAAATAAAAATGCGCAGGAAGCCGGATACTCGGTTCCAATTTCCAGAGGTCTTCTTGGATTGAACATGCATAGTTTTTCCTCTTTCTCATTTCTCTTACACAACAACATTGAGTTGCGATTGCAGCTTCGTTTCAGAATTGCAACGAATTAAGTCGAAGAAATTTTTGCTAGGCCATGCGATGTGCCTGTGCTCGTGATTATTGGAAAGTTCTTATCTAGAATTGCAGCTCGTCATTTCGTCCCAATGCCTGGCTTGCTCCCTTGCTTCATGGTGTTTTCAATAAACGCCAATAGTTCATGAATGGAATAGAAACGAAGGGCTTTTCCCGTTCTAACCTCTTCAATATGGCCTTGGGCTGAACCTGTCTCTAGATCGAGCTCGCGCGTCAGCTTCAGTACAAAGGTCTGTTGCATAACCTGGACATAGTCTAAGGAAGCTTTAAGAGAATCATCGTGAACGAACGGTAAAATCTACGGTAAAAATTAACTCTGCCCATGCGTGGGCTGGGCGTATAGTTGGCAAGCAATCATTCATCATTCAGGCAAGACAAGCTCGTGAAGCAATTCTTCCCATTTCGGCTCGATCCCGGGAATCAATGTTTGTGGCGCGGAGAGACAAAGGTCGCATTAAGACCTAAGGCGTTTGCGGTGCTCGCCTATCTTGTACAGCATGCCGGACGTCTGGTTTCCCAAAAAGAACTTCTTGATGCCCTATGGCCGGATACCTTCGTTCAGCCGGATGTATTGAAAAGCCACGTGCTTGAAGTTCGTTCGGCCCTGGGCGATAACCCTAAGTCCCCGTCCTTTATTGAAACGCTTCCTCGTCGCGGCTACCGCTTCATCAAGGACGTGGTTGAGACGACCGCGCAAGCATCAATTTCCGCTGCGGTCTCCGGGAGCCAAATCATAGGCCGCGAATTTGAGCTGGAGAAATTGCACGACTACCTGCGCCGCGCGCGCACAGGCGAGCGCCAGGTTGTCTTTGTAAGCGGAGAAGCGGGCATCGGCAAGACCACGCTGGTCGACGCATTTATCTCGGATGCCAGGAAACGCGTTTCCGGCGTTCGTATTGCGCGGGGCCAGTCCGTGGAAGGCCACGGAGTTCAGGAGCCTTACTACCCGGTGTTGGTGGCCTTGGCTGAGGTGCTGCGTGAAAGAGAAGCATTGGTCCCATTTCTGGAAACTCATGCTCCCACCTGGCTGGTGCAGTTTCCCATGTTGCTCAAGCCGGAGCACCGGCAACTCCTGCAGCGTGAGATTCTAGGGGCTACTCGGCAACGGATGATACGCGAGCTGTGCGAGGTCCTGCCTCATATCTCAGCCGAAGAAACTCTTCTTCTTGTTCTGGAGGACATCCACTGGGCCGATGCCGCCACCATCGAACTGATCGCGGCCATAGCGCATAGTCAGGCTCAAGGCCGGCTACTGCTGATCGTAACCTACCGTCCCGTTGAGGTGGTTTTGTCGCAACATCCTTTGAAGAGGGTAAAGCAGGACTTAATTGTTCATAGGCTCTGCCATGAACTGGCCATAGAGGCGTTGAGTGAAGCTGCGGTTGAGCGCTACCTTTCCGCTCAATCTCCCGGCCATAGCCTGCCCAATGGCTTGGCTGAAGTGATGCACCGAGTGACGGAAGGCAATCCTCTGTTTCTCCGCGCGGCGCTGGACCATCTACTTGCGCGCGGCCGTCTAGTGTGCGGGCAGGAGCAATGGAAGATAAACATCCCGCTGCAGGAAATTGAAACGGAAGTCCCAGACAGCCTGCGCCAGATGCTTGAGCTTGAGGTGGAAAGGCTTTCGCAAGAGGAGCGCCGGGCCCTTGATGCTGCCAGTGTCTGCGGTGTTTCGCTTCTGGCGCACGTCGGCGCGGCGGCGGGAGAGTTCGATCCGGAAGGATACGAAGAAATCTGCCAGCAGCTCTCTCGCCGGCGGCAGATCCTGCGTGTGGCCGGTTTGCAGAATTTACCGAACGGCGCTACGACGCTTCGCTGCAGATTTATCCATGCCTTTTATCGGCAGGCGATTTATGACCGCTTGCCTCCCCGGCGGCGGTCCAGGCTCCACTTGCGCGCGGGGTGCTCCATGGAAGCGCTCTCTTCTGAAACTTCCGGCAAGAACCCCTCAGAGCTTGCTCTCCACTTTGAAGCCGGAGGCGATTGGGCGAAGGCCGCCAGGTATCTTCAATTAGCTGCGGTAAACAAAGGCCAACGGTTTGCCTATAGCGAGGTGGCAGCTGATCTGGAACATGCCCTGGAACTACTGGCTAAACTTCCTCCCGCTGAAAGCATCGCGGCCAAGATCGAGGTTATGCAGAAGCTCGGAACCGTCTATTTTGCAATGGAGGACTTCCCCCGGTCTATCTCGATGCTGGAAACAGTTGCTGAGCGGGCTTCCCAGCAAGGAGACAGCCTGAGCGAAATCGGTGCGCTATTTCAATTGGGAGTTATTTTTGGGCGGATTAGCGTCTCAAAGACGGCGCAGATTGCTGGTCGTCTCTTTCAAGTGTGCGACCGTGAGAGGGACCAGGTCTTGCGGGCACGCGCACGGATGGGTGGCCTCTTATTGCGATTGAGTACCGGAGATGGGAATGAGCAGGATGCGCGACAATTTCATGATGAATTGGCGGCGGTTCAAAGCCATTTGGATAGTCACGCTCAGGCTGCGCACACTGCGGAATACGGTCTTTTCCAGTTTTGTTTATCTAAGTATCAGGACAGTCTTCATGCGATGGAGGAAGCGCTGCCTCTCCTGGTGCAGGCCGGCGACATTCGGCATCGCTTCGGATTCACGACGCTGATTATGGTTCTCGCATTCTCAGGCGACTGGGGCAAGGCAATGCGTATCGCCCACGATGCGGTGGCAACGGCGCAAAAGAATGAAAATCACAGCCGTGTAGCCGTACTGCGTATCTACCGGGCTTTGGCTCATCTGGTAGCCAATGACTGGACCAGAGCTCTTGAATTGTGTGAAGCAGCTTTTCCGGCACTAAGTGATCCGTATCAGGTTATGTTCTTGCGTGTAGGACTCGTCTTGGCAGGAACCGCCCTGATAGGTCTTGGCCGGACCGAATTGGCAGCCACATATCTTTCGCAAGCGCGCCATGGAATTGATAGCCAGCCGGTTGCGATGGAGTGGTACTGGAAGATGCCTTTGCAAGCTGCCCTGACGGAGCTTTCGCTCCAGCGTGGCGACCTCAAGCAGGCTCGCATCGAGGCAGAGCGCTTTGTAGAAACCAGCATGGCAACCAACGAACGGACTTGGCTAAGCCTGGCCTGGGAAGCCAGGGCGCGGGTGGCCCTTGCCGGTTCCGACCTGCAAAACGCCCGGGAATATATTCGAAAGGCCATTGCGGTTATGCAAGGATTTGACCTTCCCTTGGCGGCTTGGCGTGTGCATGCTACCGCAATGCAGCTTTTCCCTGAAAACTCTGCAGAGCACCATCGCCTCGCTGCCGCTGTTGTCCTGCGATTGGCTGAATCGCTCCAAGAGTTCCCCCAGTCGCAGGATACATTTCTTTCCTCGGAATCGGTGCGCAACCTTGCCGCAAACGACTCCCGTTTGGAGGAACAGGGGACAAGGTTGTCAATTGCGAAGAGGGTTGGAGGCCGATAGCAAGCGCCGGCAGAAAGCCTTCACTCCCACACGCTTTCCTCTTTCGCGCGCACGCATTCTCGAGGCTGGATAAGTTAATACTAAGTGAATCTAGCAAATGTATAAGACCTCTCTTAAAGTCAGTGGTTTCTATGAATGTCCTCATTAGAATCTATCTATATTCACTTTATAGATCGGCCCGATTAAAAAGATATTTATTATCTTGTAATCTATTGCATGTTGAGAGCAGGCGGGAGTAGGCTGAGGATTTTAAATCGGCTCTTTGCCGACAGTAAGGAGATAGTCATGAGTGAAACAAGCGCACTCGCTGCCACCCCGCAGCAAGCGCAAGCATTTCAGCCACAATTTACACAGATTCCCAATGTTGGGCTTTCCAGTTTTCCTTCAGCCGTTCTCTTCCGGAAAGTGCTCTACCTGTTCCATCAGCAGTCTGGGGACAAAGGCTGGTTGTGGTACACCACTTCTTCCAATGGCCAAAGCTGGTCCAGAGACCAGGAAGTCTACAATGTTGGTATGTCCTCGGCTCCTTCTGGAGTCGTTTTCCGCGACAAGCTTTATGTGTTCCATCAGGGCCGCGGTGACAGCGGCGCACTTTGGTA
>JASLFF010000759.1 GCA_030150795.1 Terriglobales bacterium
AATCACACGCTTGAGAGCCGCCGGGTCAGTGCTGAAGTCCTGTAATAGCCTTAGCCGATCACTGAGAATGTAAATAGCGGCAGGCTGGTTGGGAATGCGGTCAATCACTTTCAACAGCTGTTGCCGGGTGCTGCTCTGGTCAAGCATAGGACTATTGAGCGCATCCAGGACAATCACGTTCCAGATGTCGCCCTTCTTGTACTGGGGGACATTGGTCACCACACCCGCCGGCAATGGAGCGACTGGAGTCTGCGGAGGATCGTTAGAGACAGCTGGTTGCTGGAAGCTGAAACTGCGGACGGTCTGGAGATGGCCGTCCTCTGTCACCGCGAAGTCCTCAGCTTTTAAATCAGTAACGGGCTTACCCTTTCCATCGGTAGCAACCACATCGACCAAGACTAAATGGGTTGCAGTCTTGAGCGTGAAAGGTGGCTTGGCGCTATCGTCCTGCGCGGGTGAAACTGTGGAAGAGGAAGTCTGGGAGTATAGGTTTCCGCCTAAGATGCATAAAGTTGTGGATATGAGCAGCTGAACCGATTTTGGACCTCTATGCATGGGAAATCCTTTCTATGCTACGCCTTTCCCTTGGACGCACAAGGGAAGGATAAGTTTCAACTGCCGTTAACCTTGGGCGGGGGCTGGTCGTTCCTATGCTGGAGGATTTGATACATGGATCCGATGACGCAAGGACAGTTGAAAGAATGGTTCGTGATGCTTGTTGCGTGGGGACTGTTGGGCTGGGTGGCTTATCTGGCTGCTTCAATGATCCGCCGCAAGCAGAAAAATGATATGCAGAAGGCGCTTCTGGAAAAGTTTTCTTCCGCGCATGATTTCGCCGAGTTCATGCAGTCACCCGCCGGCCAGAAATATGTGATGAATTTTACTGACGAAGTGACCGGCCCGTTCAACTCCATCATGAATGCAGTAAAGATTGGAATTGTCTTGCTCTTTGCCGGTGCAGCGCTGGTTGCTTCCGGGCAGATGCATAGAATCTGGCTTCTGGACACGATGGGAATGCTTGCCACATGTGTGGGGGCCGGATTTCTGATTTCAGCAGCAATCTCGTATCTCCTTTACCGAAGAATGAGGTCGGCAGACAGCCAATCAACGGGGAAGGGCTGAGCTTTGCTTGCGGCATTTACAGCACGGCAAACTGCCATGACTGAAGCGCGCATACAGGAAGCCGAGCAGACCGGCCATGCCGAGTTTGAGGCCTTTTACGCGCGCACGGCCCGCACGCTGCACGGCTATCTCTGCCGGCTTAGCGGCGATTCCGCCACGGCCGATGAAGTCTTGCAAGAGACATACATTCGCATGCTACATGCGCCTGCAATGGACGACCTGCCGCGCAAAGGTTATCTCTACAAGACTGCAACCAACTTGTTGCGCGATCGCTGGCGGAAGCTTAAGCGCGAGCAAAAATTGTGGGAGATGAGCGATTTCAGCGAGCCTGTCCACCAGAAATTCAATTTGCCGCTCGATATGGCAACGGTTTTCGACCGGTTGAGTGCCCAGGAGCGCGCCATACTGTGGCTGGCGCACGTTGAGGAGATGAGCCATAAGGAAATTGGCGCTATACTCGGCGTGAAAGAAAAGAGCGTGCGCGTCATGGTCTTTCGCGCGCGCGAACGAGCAAAAGAGTTGCTGGAGAAGGCCGGTTTTAGAGGTTCCCATGAATAACGATTTTGAGTTCGATTCTCTTATCAAGAAAATGGCGGCCGACCATCGGCCGGAGCTGCCCAGCCCCGGCGTGATCTGGTGGCGCGCGCAGATTTTGAAAAAGCAAGCTGAGAAGGAGCGCATTGAACGTCCCTTGACCATCATGCGGGCGCTCACAGCTCTTCTGTGCCTGTTGGTTGTAGTGGGTTTCTGGATCAGCCAGGGTGATGCAATCAGTGTCATTCTCAATCGGGCCGGCGGATTTCCTCTTGCGTTTTTAGTTGCCGGAGCGGTGATTGGAATCGGCTGTATCGGGCTGATGTGGTGGACAGCGCGAGAAGCGCAAGAGCTATAGCGAATCATTCTTCGGCTTGCGAAGGTTTTAGTCAATCATGAATAAAAAACCGCAATCGACTCCACTACGTGCCGCTGCTCATCTTCTGCAAGTTCAGGAAAAATAGGCAACGCCAGCACGTCAAGCGCAGCGCGCTCGGCTTCCGGCAAATCGCCCGGAGCATAACCAAGATAGGCAAAGCATTTCTGCAAATGCAGCGGAATAGGATAGTAAATCTCTGAGCCAATGCCGCGTTCGCTGAGGAAAGCGCGCAGCGTGTCGCGATCGCGGACGCGAATCACATATTGATGGTAGATGTGATGCGCGCCGGGAAGCGTTTTTAAAAGCACAACGGGTGCTGGCGAATCGGAGCCGGTCTTGGTTAATCCCGCGCTGCTGAGCAGGCGGCCATAAGTGCGGGCGCGTTCGCGGCGAGCTTCATTCCATTTGGCCAAGTGTGGCATTTTCACGCGCAGCACTGCGGCCTGGATGGAATCAAGGCGGCTGTTGGCTCCTACTTCATCGTGATAATAACGCTGCTTGCCGCCATGGTTGCGTAGCGATCGCATGCGTTCAGCCAGGCG
>JASLFF010000767.1 GCA_030150795.1 Terriglobales bacterium
CACCAAACTTACAGCAAGCGGCTGGACTCGGTGATGTGGACGCGGGCCCGGTAGCTGTATGCTAAATCTGCAGCTGTATGCTAAATCTGCCTACTTCCCTTCGCCTCTCGATCATCAAAGAGGGAAATGGGTCGTGCGCTCGGCCCAGGATAGCGGTATCGTTAGGGACAATTTGTCCTAAACCTACAACGGATGGATTGAACGTCGACCTCTAGCTGTTCAGAGTTTCGGTTAGCTTATTCAACAGCCGGTTCAGGTCCTTGTCCGCTTGCCGCTGTTCCTCAATCTTATCGATCGAATGCATTACCGTAGTGTGGTGCTTGCCGCCGAACTGCCGCCCGATTTCCGGTAATGACGCTTCCGTCATCTGTTTGGCCAGGTACATGGCAATCTGCCGCGGAAATACGATGGCGCGCGAATTGCTCTTGGCCTTGATCTCAATCACGCGCAGGCCAAACTGCTCTGCTACCGCTTTCTGAATGGCATCAATCGTTATCTTGCGCGCCTGCGAGTCGATGAAATTTTTCAACACCTGCTGCGCCGTGATCAGGCTGATTTCAGCGCCCGTCAGCGAGCAATAGGCAATCAAGCGGATCAATGCGCCTTCCAGTTCGCGTACGTTTGTCCGCACGTTGGAGGCGATGTATAACGCGAGGTCAGTTGAGAGAACTACGCGCTCCGATTCCGCTTTCTTCTGCAGGATTGCGACTTTGGTTTCCAGATCGGGTGGCTGAATGTCAGCGATCAAGCCCCATTCAAACCGCGAGCGCAGGCGGTCTTCAATTTCCGGCAGCTCTTTCGGAGGGCGGTCGCTGGCAATCACAATCTGCTTCATCGACTCATGTAGTGCGTTGAAGGTGTGGAAGAACTCTTCCTGCGTGCGCTCTTTCTGCGCAAGGAACTGAATGTCATCGATCAACAACACGTCTACGTTGCGAAACTTATCGCGGAAGCTGATCATTTTGTCGTAGCGCAGGGAATTGATCATCTCGTTGGTGAATTTTTCACTCGAGATATAGCAAATGGAAGCTTGCGGCTGCCGCCGCTTTACTTCATGCCCAATGGCCTGCATCAGGTGCGTCTTGCCCATGCCCACGCCACCGTACAGGAACAGCGGATTGTAAGCCTTGGAAGGCCTCTCTGCGACGGCCTGTGAGGCGGCATGCGCAAACTGATTGCCCGCGCCGATGACAAATGCGCCAAAGGTGTACTTTGGGCTGAGCTGCGCAGCGGAATCCCAGTCAAATCGTTGCTGCTTCGATGACGATGGCGCGGACGTTCCGCTGGCTGAGACCGGAGCGAATCCGCCATCCGCACGAACCGGAGGCACTGTGGGGTCTTCTTCTGCGGTAACGAATTTTACGTCCTGGTATTCAGGTGCCAGCGTGTCCATGGCTTCCTGAATCAGGTCTCCGAATTTTTCTCCCAGCTGGCGAAACTCCGGGTTCGGTACCCGAACAAAAATAATGTTGCCATTGATGTGGCTGAAGCGTGTGGGCTTAAGCCAGGTGTCATAGGAATGACGAGTGATCTTTTTTTCCAGTGCTCCAAGTATTCGGAGCCACGGATTCGCGGTTGCGGTAATTGTCGCAGCGGGTAATGACATTCTTGGGATGATTCCTATTTGCGAGCCGGCCAGGGCCCGTGGTTTTACTCGAAGAAACTTTTATCTTACTCTGCAAGGGCGACGCAGAGATGCTGAACACTGCGTTGTGCAACAATTATTTTTTCGGCTGGTGGGCATACTAGCACGAAGTTCACCCGCTTGAAATGCATACGCGACACTTTTTTTTGCGGCCTCTGATTTTTTCTAAAACGTCTCGCACAGTTTCGTCCGACCGCTGCTTTGCAATTGCAGCAAGCGTGGTGCAACAATTATTTTTTGTCGCGCCAGCTAGTCGATAACGCTTTTCCTCGCGTGCTACATGAGAAGTTGTCTGCCGAGAATTGGAACCGGGCAGCTTAAAGAGTTTCAAGATCAGCGGACTGGCAAAAAATGCCACTTGGGGCTCGGCTGAGCGGCATCTCACGACAAGTTGGTTCCTATCTGCTTACCCATATTCCTACCCATTCCTCAAAGTGGCACGAAAGGCCAGGATTCCTTTATACTTATCGTTTGCCCAGCGCAAACAATCCTGAGTAGGAGTTCCACAAGTCAATGCCCAAGCGCACTTTTCAACCTAACCGCCGCCGTCGTTCCAAGGTGCACGGTTTTCGCACACGAATGAAAACTAAGAGCGGAAGGGCAGTCCTCTCCCGCCGCCGCGCTAAAGGACGCAAGCGCGTTTCCGTGAAGCCTGGCTTCCGGGAATAGTTTCACCCGCAATGCCCACTCTGCCTGCCAGACCAGCCGTGAAAGAAACTTCTAACAAAGTGTCGCAAGGCTTCCCTCGGGAAGCGCGATTACTGAAGCATGCTGACTTTCAGGTTGTGTACAAACAGGGCAGGAAGCATTTTTCGGCGAACATGACGGCTTTCTACCGCGAGAACCAAGGCAATGAGGGCCCACGCGTAGGCTTTACCGTGGGCAAGGTGCTGGGCGCAGCAATCGATCGCAATCGCATTCGACGGCGCATGCGTTCAGCGGTACGAAACCACCTTGGAGAACTGGCGCGGCCGCTCGACATGGTGCTCCATCCGCGCAAGAGCGTGCTGACTTTAGAGTTTTCCCAACTGGATGCAGAGGTTATGCAAGTTTTTGCTGCCGTGCAGCGAGGGCGTGGAAGATGAAGAGCCTACCCGCTTTATGCCTGCGGTTTTATAAGGGCGCCATTTCTCCTTATCTCCCGGCCTCCTGCCGCTTCGTTCCCAGTTGTTCGGAATACGCAGCGGAAGCCGTGGCAAAGCACGGCTTGCTCTATGGATCGGCGCTGGGGCTTTGGCGGATCGTGCGCTGCAATCCATTCGCGCGTGGCGGATATGATCCTGTCCCGGGGAAAAAAGTTGCGAGGTCTGTTGCCACCGAGCCGCCTAACGCAGGGGCCGAAGAGTTAGCCGCACGGGACAAGGACCGAAATCGATTTGAAGCGAAGCAATAGGATTGATTAAAGAGCGGCCCCGCAAAAGCGTTCCAAGCCGCGTGCATTAGGCGCACGAACAGATTATTTTGAATAAGAGGTGCTCCGGCGGTTTGGAGCGCAGCGACAGGAAACGAAGAATCATTTGACTGAATATCGAAATCCCCAGAATGCCCCCGGATCAGACCAGCGCATGCTTCTGATCCTGCTAGCTGTATTCGTAGTACTTGGCCTGATGCAGTACTTCATGCCTAAGCCCAAAACGCCGCCGGATAAAGGCCAGCCACAACAACAATCGCAGCAGACGCCCAGCCCGGTGGCAGTACCTACAAAATCTTCCACGCCTGTCCCGCCTAAGTCGGCCGCCGTTGCAGTGAAAGTTCCCGTGAAGGCTGCCGCCAGTGAGACGGAATCGGTTTTAGAGACTCCGACCTATCGCATCGCCTTTACGAACCGCGGCGCCAGCGTGAAGTCGTGGCTGCTTACCGAAAAAGAAAAGTTCAAAGATGGCACGGAGAAATACAAATACACCGACGATAATGGCAAGCCCTTTGAACTGGTTAATCCCACTGTCGCCACTCAGTTGGGGAATCCGCTCTCGTTTTTTGCCTATGACAAGGACCTGGAAAAGAAGTTAAATGAATCTCTTTATGTGGGCGGCGCTACAAGCGGCCCCACAACAGGTTCACTGACGTATGAGTTTTCAGATGGCGATATCACGGTGCGTAAGACGTTTCACCCCGACAAAGACAATACCCTCGGCGTTGAAACTGAAGTTCTCCGTAACGGCGAACGAGTTACCGCCTTTCCAAAGTGGGCCAGCGGTCTGGGCGACCAAATGGCGCCGGCTTCCTACACGAAGAGCAGGGTTGATTACCAGCAGGGCGCGACGCTGGAACGCAAGGACCCAACTTCCGGTGGAATCCTCAGAAGTAAAAAGTGGATCATAGGCGGAGAAACCGTGCCTGGTCCGCTGGATTGGGCAGCAACCGCTGACCAGTATTTCGCTGTGGCTTTCCTGCCAGTCAATCCCCAAGACTCGACATTAGTCACTTTGAACTCTCCGGCGGAAGTTCCCAAGAATCCTGAGAAGCCCAACGAGGGTAACGACAAAGCCAATGTTGTTGGCGTGGCTTTTGGAAACACGAGCGGACTAACACATGTCCGCGTGTTTGCCGGCGCTAAAGCGGTGGACGTGCTGGAAAGCATTCAGAGCCATCCCGGCGGCCCTGATCTGCGCGGCATTTATGATTTCGGGACTTTCAGCTTTATTGCCCGGCCACTTTTCCTCTGGCTGAAATGGACTTACACAAACTGGATTCACAACTGGGGCTGGTCGATCGCATTTCTGACCTTGATAATAACCATGGCACTGCTGCCTCTGCGTATTTCCAGCATGAAATCATCGTTGCGAATGCAGAGAATCCAGCCGCAGATGAAGGCCATTCAGGAGAAGTACAAGCGCTATAGCCTTACTGATCCGCGCCGCGCGGATATGCAGAAGGAAATGCAGGCGCTGTACAAGAAAGAAGGCGTCAATCCGGTGGGCGGTTGTTTCCCTCTCCTGCTGCAGATGCCGTTCCTGTACGCCTTTTACGCCATGTTGAACAATGCTATTGAGTTGCGGCAGGCAAACTGGCTCTGGGTTCACGATCTCTCCATGCCGGATCCGCTGCACATCCTGCCGATCATCATCATCGTGGCCATGTTTGTGCAGCAAAAAAATGCGCCGCAAGGCGGGATGGACCCGGCGCAGCAAAAGATCATGGCTTTTATGGGCCCGCTCATGTTTGGCGCCTTCAGTTGGGCAATGCCCGCGGGACTCTCTATTTACCTGGCGCTCAGCACGCTGCTGGGCTGGGCGCAACAGATATTCATTAATCGCTCTGAACTGGGCCAGCAAGTTAAAAAAACCATTGAAAAACGAAACGCACGCAAGCGTTAAAGCCTTAAAGCTGTAAAATTCCCCGGGGAGTTTGAACGACAAATGCTGCAAGACAAAGTCGCAACCGCAAAAAAGATCGATGCATTCCTGAAGAACATTATTTCTT
>JASLFF010000768.1 GCA_030150795.1 Terriglobales bacterium
ACCTTTCGCGGCATTCCCGTTGGCTTTTGGTTTTTGCGTTCACCACAGCGCTTACAGCGCAAACTGCTGTTCTCCAGCCTCTGGCGGAAAAACCTGTCCCAGGCGGTTCTGTAAAACTCAAGTCTGACTTTTACGTTCCCGCCACGCCGGATACAATTCGCTGGGGTTACCTGCCGGACAACGCAGCCAAAGCCGTTATCACTGTTCCTTCCGGTGCGACTGTGACCTTTGACACGGTCTCCCACGAAGGCATTCTGGAAGATCAGGGCCGCGATCCCGCAAAGTATTTTGGCGGCTTTGGCGTGCCCGCCAATCAGGTGTTGAACGATGCCAAGGCCATTGCGGCATCAAGCTTGACGCATGATTTCGCCAAGGATGGCCCGCATGTGGTGATGGGGCCGGTGGCCTTTGAGAACGCGCAGCCCGGCGACGTGCTAAAGATTGAAATGATTTCTTTGGCGCCGCGTGTGCCGTATGGAGTAATCAGCAATCGCCACGGCAAGGGCGCTCTGCCGGGAGAATTTCCTGAGAACTCCGGCCCTCAGCCCGGCGCGAGTGCGGCCAGTCCTCAGCTCTATAATAATGTTTCAAAGTTCGTGCCCATCAAGCTCATCAATGGGAAGTGGTATGGCATTCTTGCTGCGGGAGAAGGCAAGGAAGCGCACATTCCTGTCGCGCCTTTCATGGGGACCATGGGCGTAGCTCCCAACTTGAGCGGCAAACCCAACTCCATTCCGCCCGGCGACTACGGCGGCAATCTTGATATCCATTACCTCACTGCCGGCGCCACACTGTATTTGCCGGTTCAGGTTCCCGGCGCAATGTTCTTTATCGCCGATCCGCACTTTGCCCAGGGCAACGGGGAAGTAGCGCTCACCGCGATTGAAGGTTCTCTGCGGACAACGTTGCGTTGCACTGTGCTGAAAGCCGGGGATCCTGCCATTCCCTCCAAAGGCAAACTCACCGGTCCATTTGCTGAAACGCCCGATTACTGGATTGCCATCGGGCTTGATCCTGATTTGAATGAAGCCATGAAGAAAGCCACGCGTGAAGCCGTGCGCTTTCTTTCCGAAAAACTTGGCATGGATCGCGCAATCGCCTTAGCTTACCTGAGTGCCGCTGCCGACTTTGAAGTCTCGCAAGTCGTCGACAAGACCAAGGGCGTTCATGCGCTGATCCGCAAGAAGGACTTCAGCGCAAAATAGCGAACACAGTTTGCAATGCTTCCCAAGAAAAAAGCCACCCAGTAAGTGCCGGGTGGCTTTCTCATGTTGGTCCGCCGCTGTTAGTTCACAGTAAAGTTCACAGAAACGGAATGGTTGATCGCTCCGCTGGTTCCGGTAATCACAATCGGGAACGTTCCTTGTCTCTGCTGGTTGCTTACCGTCAGAGTCAGGCTCGATGTCCCGGACGTGTTGATGGAAGTGGGAGAAAACACTCCAGTCACCAGTGAAGGCAATCCGGAAACGCTGAGATTTACGGTGCTGGTAAATCCGGCTTGGGCTGTGATCGTCACCTGCAGCGAGCCGCTTTGGGTCCGTTTTACGGTGATGATATTCGGGGCTGAAATCGTGAAATCTCCGGTGGCAGGCGCATTCACAACCAATGTAACGATGGCGGTATGAACTAGCGTACCGCTCGTTCCAGTAATCGTGAAAGTGTACGTCCCAGCAGGCGTAGTAGGTACCGTGGTGACAGACAAAGCCGACAGTCCTGAACCGGTAAGCGAGCTCGGGTTGAACGAAGCACCCGGACCATCAGTGACGACCGGAGAAACGCTCACGCTCAGATTTACCAGGCCATTGAATCCTGCGATTGAGCCGACGTTGACTTGATAACCTGCGTTAACGCCTGCTGTGACCGTTTGCGAAGAAGGCGTAGCTGAAAGCGTGAAATCAGCCGGTGCGCTCGTATTTACTATCAGCGTTACAGGCGCTGTATGGCTGAGCACTCCATCTGAGCCCGTGATCGTCAGCGGATAAGTTCCCACCGGCGTCGTGGCGCTGGTGGCAATCGTAATTGTTGCGGTTCCGGAGTTGCTGATGCTTGTGGGAGAAGCGGTGAAAGAAGCTCCTGTGGGCAGGCCGCCAACCGTGAAGCTGACCGTGCCAACGTAGCCGTTTTGTCCCGTTACGATTGCGGAATAGCTCACCGAGCTGCCTTGAATCACAGATTGTGATGCGGGCGACGCCGAAAGCGTAAAGTCGGGGCTGTTGTTGTTCCATGCATTTACCAGGTTCGCGGCATTCACTGATCCCCAGCCGGTAGCCTGATCGTAGCCTGCTGCGGCGCTGAATCCTGCCACGCCCGGTACGCTGTTATTGCCGCTGGTAATGTCATTGAAGACTGCAGTGCCGCCGGCAAACTGCGTGGCTGCCATGGAGTAAAGCACGCTGTTGGCGTTGCCCTGAGGCGACCCAGTCTTCTGAACGACGAGCGCCATGATTCCGGCGAATGACGGCGCCGCGGCAGACGTGCCGGAAGCCCCTATCAGGCCGGTTACATTGGCCGTATGACCCTGAATGATCAGATAAGGAGTGTGAGCAGCCGAATTGAGAGCTACGTCAGGCACGTCACGAAAGCCGTCTGCCGATACGCCGGGGCCTGCTTGATATGCAGGCTTTGCGTAAAGTGTGCTCACACCACCGCCGGTGGCAAATAAGTCTTTGCCAGTTACAGGTATCGTACCGCTTTCATTCCACACGATCTCAGGGATTGGGCCAAGCGCCGATGAACTGTCAGGATTGTTCGCCGCAGCCCAGAAACCTCCAGCGCCATCGTTAAATTCCGTGCCGCCAACTGCAATGTTGTTTGGCGTTGAGCTAATGCCAGAAACGGCCTGGATGGTCCCGGTAAGCGCGGTATCGGCGTCGCATCCTGCCGCTCCGCTATCACCGGTACTCACGATGGCCGTGATGCCCTGTGTTGCTGCCTGGGTCCAAAGGTTGTTCCAGAAAGTATTTCTCGTGGCTCCCAGGCTTTGCTCGCAGAGGCCAAAGCTGGTGCTCATCACCGGGGCCAGATTGTTATTCACAATGTACTGTGCGGAAAGGTCCACGCCGTCTGAGGTGTGGGTGGACTTGGAAATTACAAAGTCGATCGTCGCATTCTTTGCGACTGCGCCTGACCACTCCACGTCGAGATCAGCTTCCCCTTCTTCAGTGCCGTGCACGTCGCCGGGATCGTTTCCATTGTGAATAAAGACAGGGTCTTTGGCGGGAAGCAGGAAATTGCTGCGGAAAAATTGCACATCGCCCAGTACGATGTCCGTGCGTCCAACAATGGCAATCGTCTGCCCTGTGCCGTCAAAGCCGGCATTGTAGAGCGGCGTCAGGTTATAGATGGTGGCAAAATCGCCCGGCGCAAGAGCATTACCGCCGCCGACGAGATTGGCGTTTGGTGGCAACTGGCGAAGATTGGCGTCGTGCTTTAAAGGAAAATCATGCAGTGAAACCACGCCCTCTACCAGTCCGGCAAAAGCGCGCGGAATGCTGGGATCAGTGGCATTGGCGTAATGAATCTGCCCATCTACCTCAAACTGGCGGATATTGGTCTGGAATGCCCGTTCCACCTGCTGCACATTACCGCTGAAGTTAATCCAGAGCTTGCTGTTCGCGATTTCCTCAATGCGGAAGCCGTGGCTCTTGAGCCAACTGGAGGCATCAGCCACGTCATGGTCGGTAGGGCCAAAGCGCAAGCCGAATTCCTGCGGCGTAAGGAAATGGTGGAAGTTGGGCGACTTCGGATTCTGCAAGTCGGCCAGCAGGGCATCCAGGTCCGCTTTGGCTGAAGCTCGCGGAGAGAGTGAGAGGATCATGTTCTCCATGGGGAGATTGAGGTCGGCGGAGCCGCGGTCGAATTCCGCGCGCGCCAGCGGATGCACGTTTCCATGCTTGATCACGCGATCGGCTTCGTTGATGGAGCGTTGGGCCAGAGCGGCTGATGACAGCATTCCGCCAAGAACCATCATCAATAGGGTGCGGAGCATTAGTCGAGTGCGACCACGTGAATGGGTGTGCATTTCGTCCCTCTTTTTTCTCTCTAAATCTTTGTTCTGGTTTGTTTGGAATCAGTTTGAGGCAGGACGTTCATCAGACCGAAAAC
>JASLFF010000783.1 GCA_030150795.1 Terriglobales bacterium
GAAGCACCGAGCGCGGCAGAGTACATACTGCACAGCCAACACAGCCTGACGCCGCTGCGCAAGCGCTTCCGCTACTGGAACGACGTGCCGGCGGGGATGGTGCAATACGCAGTGGAGAACGGGTTGGAAGAGCAATGGGGCGATGTGCTGGAAGCAGCAAGGAAGTACAGACGGGAAGGGAGAACAGGGGGATGGAGACGCACGCCGAAGGCATTGTCTTCAAATCCCAGAATCCTTACGGACCGGCCCGTTTATGGTGAGACATTCCTGCGGTCCGCGCTGGGCTTTGCCCCGGTGAACGAAATGGGCGTGGTATTTCTGTTTGGCGCGATGGCCGAGAAGCTGGGTTTTATTGTGACGTGGATTGGGACGCAGTATCCCGACGTTGAGGCATTCCGCGAGGTGGCTCCGGGACGGTGGCAGCGGGTGCGGATTGAAATTGAATTCCTGAGCCGCAATTTTCTACAGCATTTCCACGATCCGAAAGAGTGCGATTTGATTGTGTGCTGGGAGAACAATTGGGCGGATTGTCCGGTGGAGGTGATTGCGCTGAAAGGGCTATTGCAAACCTATTCGCCACAGATTTCCGCAGATGGGCGCTGATGAAAGGCAAAAGCTTTACCGCAAAGGACGCAAAGGAACGCAAAGGAATTTAGCCACGAATTAACGCGAATGGACGCGAATGATACCGATTGCCGGAAATGCTGATAGTGCCAAGGATTCGCCGGAAACTTTACGGCGGATTTGCGCGGATGAGCGCGGATCAAAGGCAAGAGCTTTACCGCAAGGTCGAAAAACCCGCTTTTCATTCGCTTGTGCGGGCCGAAGGCCCTAGATGACAAAGGACGCAAAGGAAATCAGGGGATCGCTACAATTCAAAACCTTCATGAACCGTTGAGAGCAGCGGAGCCGATCCCTCGCCGTCGCATAAGATTGCGGTATTTCACGATGTAGTTCGCGCTCGGCTCGGGACAGCATGTCGAGGGGGAGAAAGTGTGGGAGAAGCAAGAACCCGTGAGTCAGGACTGGCCATGGGACGATTTTAGTCGGGCAGTTCCAAATCGGAACCAGATCGGGAATGGCTTGCACCTTGCAGTGGGCAGATTTTGAGGCCGGGAAGCTGCTGATCCCGCAGAGGTTGCGGGTCGTCCCAGGGATTTCCCAAGTGTCCGAAAATGGGATAGTCTCAGCTTACGTATCGCTGTTGGCTGCGTCCAAGTAATTGCAAGGAGAAGGGATTACAGAGGACAGAATAGATGCCGGCCGACTCAGCAATTCTAGGGGTGACGGTTGGCGCGAGCGGTGGTACAAGAAGCTCCCATTCTTCCGGAGAGATGGTGAGTCAAGCCCTAAGTCGAATCAACGACAGTGAGCTGATACGCGCCGCTCAGCGCGGAGACCGTGCAGCTTTCGAGACACTGGTGCGCCAGTATGACCAGGCCGTGCTGCGCCTGGCCATGCACCTGACTGGATCGGACGCCGACGCACATGACATCTACCAGGAAGCCTTTCTGAAAGCCTATCGGCATATTGGAAATTTTCGGTTTGAGTGCTCGTTTTACACCTGGATCTATCGTATTGTGACCAATCTCTGCCTGGACCATTTGCGCAAACGGCAAACGCGCAAAGAGGACCCGCAGATGGTGATGGATTCAAGCGGGCAGCCGGTAGACGTGCTGGAGCGCGTGTCCGATGACCGCGCCGGCGCAAACCCGGAGCGCGACCTGATGCGGCGCGAGCTGGGAGCAAAGATTAATCAGGCGCTTACCAAGCTGACTCCGCGCGAGCGCATGGTGTTTGAGTTGAAACATTATCAGGGGCTGAGATTGCGGACGATTGGCGAGATGCTGAATACCACGGAAGAGACAGCCAAGAATACGCTGTTTAGGGCGACGCAGAAGTTGAGAGGGGCGCTGGGACCGATGAGGTAGGGAACAGCAATTAGCAATTAGCACTTAGCTTTGTCTGGAAGATGCAAGCGGGGTTTTCAGGGGCTAAAGCCCAAGGGATTTTGGAAGTCGGGACGCAGGCATAAATGCCTGCTCCACCCGGTGGGTGATGAGAATTGACAAAAGATTGAGTGTGCCGCCGATGCGGTGAATATTGCAGAGAGCGCAGGCGAGGGCGCCTGCGGTCCACAAGTGATGGTGGTACGGAGACGAGTACTGCGGTGACGAGTGAGGCACGAAGAGTAAGTGCGGAGAAATTATGAACTGCGATTGGACGAAAGAAAACGTTGTTTTATACATTTACGGCGAACTGGCCGATGATGCGAAATTCGAGTATGAGCAGCATGTGCGGCATTGCCTGGGATGCAGGCGCGAACTGGAGCAGGCACTTGAATTTAAAGATGCCATGGCTGCAGCGCCGGTGAAGGAAGTTTCACCCAGCTTTTTGGCGGCCAACAGAATGCAGTTGCAGGAAGCGCTGGAGCACGCGGAGCAGTCACGCAATATTTTCAGCTCATTCATCTTTGACGCCACAGGATGGTTCCACCAGATCAAGCTGGCCCCGGCGCTAACCGCCGCGTTGCTGATTCTTGGCTTTGTGGGTGGCGTGGGAACAACGTACAAGATGATGGAGGCGAAGAGACCTCCGATCGCGACAAATGGCACGAACGATAGGATTGAAGTTCCGGCTACAGAAGCGAACATCGCCAACATTGAGTCCATCGCTCCCGCACCAAACTCCAACCAGGTCCAGATCAAATACAACACGTTGCAGCCGCAGATATTGAACGGATCAAGCGACGATCCGCGCATACGGCAATTGCTGGTGCTGGCGGCCCGCAACACGCGCAACCCTGCCGTTGCGCTGGATTCCATTGATGTGTTGACGCATGGCTCTGAAGACAACGCGGTGCGCGAAGTGTTGATTGAGGCTTTGCGGTATGACAAAAATCCGGGCGTGCGCTTGAAATCACTGGACGCGCTGAAAGGCTATGTTCGCGACGATGTGCATGTGCGAGATGCGGTAGTAGAAGCTTTGCTGCACGACAACAATGCCGGCGTGCGGCAGGAAGCCATCAGCCTGCTGGATGCGGTGAAAGCCGATACCAGCGTGCGCTCTGCCTTGACGGTGCTGGCGGAACGCGACCAGAACAAGTTTATCCGGGAAGAGTCAAAGAGATATTTGGCAAGCATGCCGCATTTGGATTAGGAGAGCGGTACTTAGTAGTTAGTAATTAGTATTTGGCTTTTTGTGGAGGGTGCAAATGGCTTTGCATGAGAGCGCGTTCTGTGGATGATCGTGAGACGGTGAGGTTGGGCTAAATACCAAATACTAAGTACTAAATACTAAGAAAAACGAGCAACAATGAAGAAGAGCCTACAACTCGCGATGCTGATTTTGGCAGCCACTGCTGCGGCCGTCGCGCAAGGCCCGCGCTTGTACCGCGCGCAAGGCAACGAATGGATTCAGGAAGTCGCGGGAACGTTTTCCGCGGGCAAGATCGTGAAAGTGAAG
>JASLFF010000785.1 GCA_030150795.1 Terriglobales bacterium
GGCGCAGGCAGTTTAAACGACGTTCGCGTCCCGCGAAACTGAAGAGAGGCCCAAAGCTGCTCTTCAGATAGCAGACGAGCTTCATGCTCCTTCCCAGAAGCTCGTCTGCTTAAATTTTCTGCCGAGAAATGTCAGGTTGGCTTTCGGCGGCCAAACAGTCTTTTGCAGATATGTTTAAGCGAAGAGGCGTCTCATATCATCAAGATTGATATGCGTAAAATCTTCCACCACCAAGTCAGCGCCTGCCTGCTTGAGCATGGATTCCCTGCCGTTGGCAGCGATGCCTACACACTTCATCCCAGCAGCCTTGGCGGCAAGTACACCGGCTACCGCATCTTCACAAACGAGTATGCGACTTGGGTCGATTTGCAAGGCTTGAGCGGCCAGCAAAAATAAATCCGGATCAGGTTTACCTCTGCCAACATCCTCTGCTGAAATGAGCGCGCGAAAGCGATTGCGAATATTGAACACCTCCAGCGACTGCTCCACTCGTGCGCGGCTACCGGAGGTTGCCACTGCGCTCGGCAATCCAAGGGTATCAAGCTGCAAGAGAAATTCGGCAAAGCCCCGGATAAGTTTTAGTTCGTTAGCACGGGCCTGAAATAATTTGTCTTTTTTAGCGCCATAACTCGCAACCTGCTCTGGGGTGAGCTCGCCGATAAAATGCCTCAGTATCTCTTCGCGTTTGGCCCCTTCCCGTACAAAAGAGAGATCCTCATCATCGATCTCCTTACCTTTTGAGAGCAGCAAAGCTTTCCAGGCCTGCATGTGCGCAGGATGGCTATCTGCTATGACTCCATCAAAGTCGAAGATGACGCCGCCAAGCATTCGAGTTCCTATGAACCGCGAGTGGCAGAGTGTAGTTGAGCTAATCCAGGCCAGGAGCGCTGTGCGTGCTGGTAATTGGAGATTGTGCCGATATCCAACAGATACTCAGCGATTGCATACGCGGCCATTTTGCCCACCATCCTTGGAAGCACGTTAAAGCCAAGGTCGGCAGGCAGCTCATCTGGGAGAAAATCAAACAATGCAGGTCCAGCGACCATTACTCCCGCGAAAGCCCAGTTGCTAGCAGGATGCATTGGCTTCTCTATAAAGTTCGATATGACAGCATTTTCGTCCATGGTGACAATGCCACATCGACTGGGATCGGGCACCTGATATACGCCCAGCGTCGCCGGAAGACCTTTCTGCGCATGGAATAAAAGCATTCGTCGCAAGTCAACATTCGTCAGCACATCTGCATAAAGAACAAAAAAGGATTCTTCTCCGGTAACAAATTTACGGTTTTCTGCCAGAGTCCCAGCACTACCAAGCAATTCCGGCTCTTCGACAACGCGCATTCGCACTCCGGTGTTCTGTTCTGCCGCAAATTGCCGAATGGCTTCCGCATGAGCGTGGGTATTGACCAGAACGTCAGTGATTCCAGCCGCCTTACAGTTGCTGAGCCATATCTCCAGCAGTGGAACCTCTTGGACAGGCAGCAGGCATTTGGGAACTCTGTCCGTCAACGGGCGCAGACGTGCGCCGTTTCCAGCCGCCAGAAGAAAAGCCTTCATGAGACAAGAATAAATGACGCTGCACTAAAAACTGAATTCACCGCCTGGCCCCGGAGACGGACATGACCACGCTGAGTTGTTTGCGCTTCCATTGCCATGCAGACTTGATGATCTCCAGCAGAGAAGAGTGCTCGGGACTCCAGCCCAGTTCATGCATAATGCGCTTTGGGCTGGCACACAGTATAGCCGGATCACCTTCACGCCGGGCGCTTACACGCAACGGAATCACGCGGCCAGTCACTTCAGCCGCCGCATTACATACTTCTTTGACTGAGTAGCTTCTTCCCAGTCCTATATTGTAGGCGCGCATTCCTGGTTTGTTCAGATTCTGCAGAGCACAAATGTGCGCGCTAGCAATGTCGAGCACGTGCACATAGTCGCGCAGGCACGTGCCGTCCGGCGTGTCATATTCATCACCATATATGTTAAAGACTTTGCGCTCCCCCGCAGCAGCCTGCAGCAGAAGCGGAATGATGTGGGTTTCAGGATCGTGGCGTTCTCCCAATTCGGCCGTCGCCCCGGAGGCATTGAAATAACGCAGCGCGGTCACGCTCCATCCATAGGCACGCGAATACCAATCAAGAACGCGCTCAAACATCAGCTTGGTTTCGCCATAGGAATTGACAGGCTGCTTGGGATCATCCTCATTGATGGGGACCCGCTGCGGCGTACCATAGATCGCCGCTGAAGATGAGAATACAAAATTCTTGATGCCCGCCGCGCGCAGCACCTCCAACATGACGATTCCTGAAGCCACGTTGTGCTGAAAAAACATTCCGGGATTCCTGACCGACTCAGGAATGAGAGCTTTGGCGGCAAAATGAAAGACGGCATCGAAACGGATATGGCTTACCAGAGATTGCATCGCACTTTGGTTACCAATATCGATTTGGAAGAAAGCCGCTCCTGAAGGGACAGCTTCTCTGTATCCAGTAGAGAGGTCGTCCACAATCGTGACGGAATGCCCTTTTCGCAACAGTTCAGCACAACACACTGACCCCACATATCCCGCGCCACCCGTAACCAGCACGTTGGCCATTGTTACACCCCTGATCCGCGCAAGACCCGTGCCGGGGTCTGAACGAGTATTTTCAGGTCAAACAAGAGCGACCAGTTCTTTGTGTAATACAAATCCATTTCGATTCGCCGATCATAGCTGGCTTGCTGATCGCCGCTGACCTGCCAGTAACCGGTCAAACCAGGCTTCATTTCGGAAAAAATCCAGCTTGCATTCCCATATCTCTTGAGCTCAATGGGAGTAATCATCCTCGGACCCACCAGGCTCATCTCTCCTCTAATTACGTTCCAGAGCTGAGGCAGTTCATCCAGACCGGTGCGGCGCAGCATGCCCCCCACAGTCGTGACGCGGGGATCGTCTTTCAACTTGAAGTTCATTTCAAATCGACGGCGAAGAAGAGGATCACGCCGCAACACTTCATCCGCACCCACAACCATGGTCCTTAATTTGAAGGCGTCAAACTCACCCTGTGGGCCTGTTACGCGACGCCGAAAGAAGGCGGGGCCGCCATCATGAAGTTTGATCCGCAGCGCCAGAATTAATACGAGAGGCGCTGATACGACCAGAAGAAGCGAAGAGCCAACAAGATCGATTGCTCTCTTCAACGTTCGGTCCCACCGTGTGAGCGGCAGCCGTTGTTTGCGCATGAGGTCTTGTGTTTTTGCAACGGCAGAAGCTTGCACTTTAATCCCCAGCGATGAAAGTTTCGGTGGCCAAAGCCGCCGGTTTTGAAAGTAAAGAAAGATCGGAATCCACCATCATTCGCACCATCTGCTCGAATGTAACCGTTGGTTTCCAGCCAAGAATCTTATTTGCTTTGCTGGCATCTCCAGTAAGCAGATCGTCCTCTGCTGGACGCAACAAGCCAGGATCAATCTCAACGTGTTTTTGCCAATCCAGGCCAATGTGCGTGAAAGCAATCTCCAGAAGTTCTTTTACGCTATGAGTGACTCCGGTGGCGATCACAAAATCATCAGGCGTGGGTCGCTGAAGCATCAGCCACATGGCACGAACATAGTCGCCGGCAAAGCCCCAATCACGGCGTCCTTCAATGTTTCCCACCTTGATCTTGTCCGCTAATCCCAGCCTGATGCGTGCAACTTGCCGCGAAACTTTGCGTGTAATAAACTCTGGCGCTCTCCGGGGCGATTCATGGTTGAATGCAATGCAGGAGCAGGCAAACATGCCATAGCTCTCGCGATAATTAATCGTGATATGGTGAGCAAACATTTTGGCCGCACCATATGGATTGCGTGGCCGCAGCCGCGTGGCTTCAGTCTGCTGCGCGTCTTCAGGCTTGCCGAAAATCTCTGAACTCGAAACCTGTAAGAACCTGGCTTGCGGAGCATGCCGGCGAATTGCTTCCAGCATGCGAAGCGCGCCCATGCCGGTGACGTCCATTGTCAAAAGCGGTTGAGTCCAGGAAACCGGAACAAACGTTTGCCCGGCAAGGTTGTAAACCTCATCCGGCTTAACTTGTTCCATGGCCCGATCAAGTGATATCTGGTCGGTAAGATCGGCCTCAACGTAATTGATCCTGCCACCGAAAGCGTCCGCTCCTTCGCGCGCCCTCCGTGCGATGTTACGGACGGTTCCGTAAACTTCGTATCCTTTTTCCAGCAGCAACTCAGCCAGGTAAGAACCGTCCTGTCCGGTCACTCCTGTGATTAAAGCACGCATCCTAAGAACACCCCTTACGGTTCTGAAAATTTGCGGCGCTAGTTTGATCGATTTACGTGATGATATACCGATATTGTTTCCTGTGCCGCTTTGTCCCAGGAAAAATCAGTAGCTCTCCGCAGAGCGACTGATCTTTTTTGCTGTAACTCCTCAGAACTACGCAACAGCTCTAAGAGAGCACCTGCCATTGCTGATACATCAAATGCGTCAAAGCACTGAGCGCCGCCGCCCGCGATTTCCGGCAGCGCACCACGGTCAGAAGCTATTACAGGACAGCCGCATGACATTGCCTCAACCAGAGGTAGACCGAAGCCTTCATAAAGTGAGGGCATCACGAATGCATGCGCATGGCGGAAGAGCGTAGCCAAGTCTTTCACACCAAGATAGCCAAGATTCTGCAAGTTGAGTTTTGGGGCATGGGTGCGGACAAATAGTTCTAAACCATTCGTTGGGCCGTAGATTACAGACTGGAAGCTTACGGCGGATTTCATTTGCGCAATCGCCAATGCATGGAGTGCACTTTCCAGGTTCTTGGTACGCCAGTTGCACGCGCTGGCGACAACGATGAATGGCTTTCTGATGCCGAACTTTTGTTGCAAGTGCGGGCCATCTTCTACCGTGCGGCATGGATGAAAGATTTCCCGGTCAGCGGCAAGATGGATCGTGGAAATTCGATCTGGCGGCATGCCCAATATCTTCTGGAGATCAGTTGCCGTGCAATGAGAATCGGCGATAACATGAGCCGCCCTCGTGGCCATTACACGGTATCCGGCGCGAACCATCTTCTGCTTTGGCCAGGGATAGATAGGAAAAAGAAATGGAATGAGATCATGAACGGTTACGACGATCGGGCAGCGCAACAGCGGGGCCGCATAAAACGGACAATGAAAAAGGTTGAGCTGGTCATGTTTTTCCCGGCGTCTGAATTCGAGGGTAGCGAGAGGAGAATACCGTCCGGAAGTCACCGGCACAGTCTGCACAGAAAGCTTATCCAGCCCTGGTACTGGGCTGCGTGGATCGATATACACCACCAGTTCACAACCCGCACGAACAAGGGCAGGCAACAATCCAGCTATGTAACTCCCTACTCCAGACTGGTTATACCAGCGGGCATCAAAACCAACACGCACTCCCAGCCCCCGATCAGCGCTTGATCACGCAATATTGCTTGCTCACATATCCGTGTAATGGTTCCTGCGTGAGATATCGTAGATTGCCGGAGAAAGAAGGATCGCAGGAATTTGTAATGGCCACGTCCAACAGCCGAGCCCCGTTTTGGACTATCAACTTCCGGACAACGGATTCCTTGATGCAGTGCATTTCCATGGCGTAAGGCTTTGGTCTACCGAGAACGGATTGGAGCCGGGAGCGCAATGCCAATCTTGTCCGAAGTCTCGAGAGCGAGTTCGCGTGCAGCCTTTCCGGGACTTGAAAAATCAATATGCCCCGAGGCCGCAATACCCGGACAAGCTCCGCGATATATTTATGACTGCAAGACCTTGCGATGTGTTGAAGTACGAGGCTCGTATAAATGAAGCCAAAATAATTATCCGGCAAGCTCTTCAATTGAATATCTTCATTCAGCTGAAAACGGCAATTCGGCAGATCGCGACTCAACTCACGTGCTTGCGTAATCATTGCAGGCGAAATATCTACGCCCACACATTCCGCGAAATACTTCCCCAGAGCGCGAGTCAACCGGCCCACGCCACAACCAAAGTCGAGCGCGGGGGCTGTTTTATCAATGTAAATATCAATTCTGGCGGCATAGCCGAGTACTGCTTCAATCTCTTTGCGACCCGTGGCAAAAAACTCTTCTCTGGTCCACTGGTTATTGCGCTTTTCAGGATCGGTGCATATCGCCCATAGCGGATCGGCTTGCGCCAATCCTTCCCAGTTTCGCTGTAACTGTTTGAGTGAATTCATGGTTTGCGCGCGACCATCCAGATAGTGTCATACCGATTGATCTTCAGAGTCGCGTTCAAGGCGCGATGCGCTACATAATATGCACTATCCAAGCCCAAGCGCAGACCACGAGAAACATAATAAGGATCGAGCGACTCTTCCACCACACGAAGTCCGGAGTCTTCAAGAAGCCGGCGGAGTACTGCCGGAGTAAAGTGCGAAAGATGGATTTCCCGCGATGCTCCAGCACGGGAAATCCCTAACTTTGGGCTGAACTTCTGAAAGGATTTAATCCTCAGTGTTTTGCCGACCTTCTTGATTTTTGAAGTCCAGGCCAGTACGTCATTTGGCACGGCAATTACTAAGACACCCTGCGTTCTCAACAAGGCATGGCAGCGGCCCACTAACTTGCGCGGATCGAGCACATGCTCCAGAACGTGAAATAAAGTGATGGTATCGAAAGATTGTGGAGGCAGATCCAGATATTCAACTTCTCCTGCAAGAAGCGATAAGCCATATTTTCGTTTGGCAAGGGCAACGGCGCTCTGAGACACTTCCGTTCCGGTAACCTCGTTAAAAAATGGTTGAGCATGATGCAAAAACTGGCCATAGCCTGCGCCGATATCCAGTAGACGACCACGCGAGCCAGACTGTAAGAGTTTTTTCAACCGGCGCTTCCACAACAAGTCACGAGCCTCCTCTTCTTTGAGCCAGACATCGTACTTCCCTACCTGGGAGTAAAATGCGCTGATTTCGGCGAAAGACGGCCGCGGGTTATCAAACACGTATCCACAGGAATCGCAGCGGCAGAAATTGAAGTCTGAGTCCAGTTTCTGTATTCGATCACTCCCGCAAACGTTGCAGAGGAACACGACTTCGGTATTGAACGTCTCATTCGCAATTGTCTTAGCAATCATGTGGCGGCCTGCCTGCCCGAATCAGCTTCATGGGCTGAAGCCTGCGCAGCTAACAATCCCAGAGTAAGAAAGAATAAAGCTGTTACCTGCGGCGTAGTGTGGAAGAGATAATCGACCGTTCCGTGGACCAGCACACCGCAGATGGTGGTAAAGATAGCGATGGCAATCATCTTATTGAAGTGATTTTCAGTTTTGCGCAATTGCCTGAGGGCGGTCCGCAGGGCAAGAACAATCAAAACACTGAAGACCACAAAGCCTATCAGGCCGGTTTCCGCCAACAGTTCCAGGTACAGATTATGGGCGTCGCCGGTCCAGCCGTCAGGCAGATTCAATAGGCCGCCCATAAGACCGCGAAGATTCCCGAAGCCAGTGCCGAACAACGGCGATCGAGCGAACACAGTGAAAGCTCCGGCCCATATAGCCAGGCGCGAGACAGTGGTGAAATCGTCAATCTCACCAAGGCGCTGAAAGAAGAAGCCCGCTACTGCGGCCGCCAGCAGGCAGACGATCAGAACAAGTGCTACTTGCCGTATACGACTTTTATGATCACGCGCCGACAAAAATACATGCGCCAGCAGAATTGCGACAAAAGCGAGCAGACCGCCACGGCTCTGCGTGAGCAAAAGCGTTATGCCAGCGAGAGCAAGACACCATCTGCTCAGGGTACGCAGAACAGGGTCCGCACCGCCTATGGCAAAAGCCAGACAGAACGGCAGCACCATATTAAGATATCCGGCAAGACCGTTATAGTGTTCAAGAAAAGACGTTATACGCCCTTCCCATGCCGGTATCTCCGCAATTTTCTCCTGGACCGGATAAAGCACGTCGTAAAGCGCAGAGTAACCGCCCGTCAGCGCTTGCCAGAGCCCGAAGAAGGCCACGGCAATGGTTGAAGCCATTAAGACCTTTAGCAAGGTTTGAGTGTTCGCCTGAGTCTGGCACCAGTCAGTAATGACATAGTAAAAGCAAATGTAAGACGCCAGGCGCATTAGCTCGCGTTGCGCGTCGAGCGTGAGTGGATTGAGGAACACCGCAGACACAATGGCAACGCCCATGTAACCAAGGATTGCGCGCGTCAGCCAGCCGCCAAAGAGCCAGCGGCGCAGATCTTTCTTGTGGGTTGCGCGATATAGCAGATCGCCGGCAAAGAGGCTGAAGCGAACCAAGG
>JASLFF010000789.1 GCA_030150795.1 Terriglobales bacterium
CTTTTCGCGCCAGCTCTCCTTGATCTGCGGCCATCAGCGAAAATCTGCGGCCATGTGCCTTTGCTGAATGCTGATGGCTGAGTGCTATCCTGGTGGCCAATGCATCTGCCTTCCACCCAGCAGATGCAGGTGCAGATGGAAAACGGTTTGCCCCGCGTGCGGGCCCACGTTGTACACCGTGCGAAATCCGTGCTCCAGCTTGCGTTCCTTGGCGATTTTTGCCGCGATCAGATGGGAATAGCCGACAATCTCTGTATCCGCCTCTGTCAGGTGATCGACACCGGCAATGTGTTTCTTGGGGACAATCAGCACGTGCGTCGGCGCGCCGGGTTTGATGTCTTCAAAGGCGAAAACCTTCTCATCTTCATAAACTTTTTTCGACGGTATGGAGCCGGCAATGATCTTGCAGAAGAGGCAATCAGTCATGGCAGAGATAGTAACAAATGTCTCTCTGAAATCCCGAGCGCAGCGAGGGATCGCTATAACCGCGAAGATGCAAAGGTCAATTTCTAAAATTCCGAGTGGAGCGAGGAATCCCTGCGCTGTCTACGAAAACTTTAAGAACCCAAACCTTCGACTTCTTGTCGAACGGGACGCTCTGTACGATGTTGCTAGTCCAAATGGTGATAGGTATAGGGATCCCTCGTTACGCTCGGGACGTAGGGAAACTCAATCCAGCCTTACCAGATAAACGCCCGCATCGGTATGCGTGTCCCGCATCACTTCCTGGGCGCGTTGTTTATCGTCGTCCGCCACTCGAATGCGGAGCCAGTCACCGCCCACAGGGCTTGTGAATTGCAGCACCTTGGCGGTCCGATAGCGCCGCGCAAGTTTTTCTTTGAGTTGTGCGGCATCGCTTGCGTCGGAAAATGCCCCAATCTGGACGCACCAGCGCCCGCCTTCTTTAATCGGGGCAGGCGTTTCCAGCACTTCAATCCGCACCAGCGCGACGCCTTTCTGGAAAACGCTTAGCCGTCGCGCTGCCGCCCGGGAAAGATCAATCACGCGGTCGCCGACGAACGGGCCGCGGTCCGTAATGCGCAGCAGGACGGAGTCACCTGTCTTCACGTCCGTAACGCGCGCAATGGTATTCAGCGGCAGCGTGCGATGCGCGGCTGTCATGGCATTCATGTCATACGGCTGCCCGTTCGCGCCATTGCGCTTTTGAAATCCCGGCCCATACCAGCTTGCATAACCCACTTCTGTGTAGAGCACCTTGGCGTTTTTGGGCACGATGATTTCAGTGCTGGCCCTGGGAGCAGGCGTGGCAGGATGCGCAGGGACAGGGCTGGGTGTTGGAGTAGGGAGTCGCGCAGGAGGAATTGAGGCGGACGGAGGCGGAGGCGCAGGCATGGCTGGTGGCGGCTCATGGTGCGCCGCACAGCCGGCTAATACTGCCAACAGACAAAAGAGTGCCGCTAGCTGGAGGAGCGGTTTTTGTCCATGTACTCGGCCAACTTGCTCAGTTGCTCTGCGGCTAGTCGCAACGCTTTGGTCGAATGGGTACGGATCGCCGGCACCACTTCGTTGTTCAGATAAGTGATGACTTTTTCTTTTTCCTGTTCCAGTTTTTCGGCTGTTTCGCCAAATTCGGCGTCCAGTTTGCGCCCAAAATTCTCGAACCGCGGTTTTGCCTTGGGATCGTCTTGTGAACTCATGGTTCTGTTTTACCATCGCAACCGAACGGTGGCCAACTGAGATTCTGGATTCGCACCCGCCTGCGGCCCCTTCAAACTTAAAGGTACCTGCACAGCGGCTGCTGTCTCAGTACCTTAGATGATACCTGCAGCACTGGCAAAGTGTGGTTTTCGTACACTGCCCAATCGATTTGGCGGGTCAAGGGATGGCAGAACTGAACCGGGAAAAGGATGAAATTTGTTATGAAATGTAAGCGAACTTAGTCGATCAGGAGCAGAATCTTGCGCCGAATTTCACGCGGGTTTCCGGCCAGTTGCTCAGCGTGCGGCGCACCACACGGGCCAGTCGCATGCTGGACTTTACCTGAGGCATATCGGTGCTCTGAAAAGTGATCTGCACTCTGGTATCAATTTCAAGAAGTTCGTCCGAGGTGAAAAGCAGACCCGATTCGCTCATGTTAATGGCTTCGCCGATGGCCCAGTTCTCCTGGCCTTCGAGGCGATAGCGCAGGGGGATATTCAATTCGTGACGCACCGCGCGGTCGCACAAATTCCGCGCCACTGCCACTGCACTGGGATCTGAATTTTCCATGGGTTCTCCGTCGAACAAATCTTTCAGGGCTCAACAATTTCCAAAGCGGACCTGGGCGCTTATGGGGCGAGCCGCATCTAAGGTGCTAAAGATTCTCCGCCCACTAGGCCCCAGTGTCAAGCACTCACTAGGCGAGTTAACGTTTTTAATTTTCCTCTAATCTAAGGATTTCATGAAACGCTTGGCAAAAATATGTCACGTGAATTATCTTACGCGCCTAGATGCAAACTATTGCACTAGGTTCGGACAGACTATTAAACCTATCTGTGACATCAGTTTTGCTATAGAAAATATCTACTTTTTCCACAATGGCAGGATAATCGTGAACTGCTGCTCCTTTGCACAGGAACCCAACCCTAACCCCGGAACACTTGATAACAGTGATTTACACCGATCAAAAGTTCAATTAGGACCATTTTTAAGTTTGCAAATCCGTGTCATCTCTGTTCTTCCGTGGTGAGATTTGCTTTTTTGTGCAAAGCCAACTGCTGCTTCTTACTTTCCTTGCGCCACAATCTTCTGGATTAGTTGCGGATTATCCGGCAGCAGGCCCGCCTTGGGCAATCGAGGCGTCAGATCAAGCCAGTTGCGGTCCATGGCAAAGACCCTCTTGAAGAGCGGCAGGCTCTCATCCACGCGGCCCATGTTGGCCAGAGCCACAGCATGCCAATAGATCATCTCAGCGCTGTCCGGCACAAGTTGTTCGGCTGCGCCGTATTCACGTAGCGCACCGGGATTGTCATGCAGCTCAACTGCTTTATCGCCGGCGTTCATGTGGTTATAAGCGCGCTGGAGCGTGACCAGACGGCGCAACTCTTTGAGAGGCTCAGTGCTATCGTCCACGCGCAGATTGAAAACATAATCCTGCCACGGCTTGCCTGTGCCTTTGGCCGGAACAATCACGATTGCCGCGGACTGTCTTCCTCGCACGTCACCTCCGGCGGCCTGGGCCGCATCGAGCGCGGCGAGCATGCGTTCCGCCAGGTCGCCCTTGGTCGATTCATATGCCTTCGACATCGCTGGCCAGATACGGTCATTGCTCATCAGGTTGGCTTGGACTGCGTAGTTCTTGCCGGTTTGCATTGCGCCGCCGGGCTGACCG
>JASLFF010000790.1 GCA_030150795.1 Terriglobales bacterium
AAAGCACAAGCCAGTTCGTGTGGAGTCAGCTGTATAGCCCCTAAATTGAGTTGTCCTGGCGGCTGTTTTTGTGACTTGACGCAGGGCAACGGCATCGATACAGGCGTTTGCGTATCAAGGCATTAAAGAATTCACCGCAAAGGACGCAAAGGAAAGAACTGTTACAGCAGCAGAGGTCGCAGAGGCAGGACGATTTCAGATTAGTTATAAGTACAAAAACCTCCTTCATCCTTTGCACCCTTTGCGGTGGGAAATAATAAAATGGCATGGATTCGGTGATTCAAATCGTGAAAGGAGCAATCGATGAAGAAACTTTTAGCACTAACTTTCTTGGCGACAACACTGGCGACTGGTGTCCTATCCGTTCATGCCCTTGGCACAAAAATACAAGCTCAGACGTGCGGGCAGACCTGTAGGGTTCCAGGCATCAGCTGTCCGAAAGGCTGTTTCTGTCAAATCAGTGGCGTTGACACTGGCGTTTGCATGAAGAATTGATGGTGGTTTACCCGCTTTCTCTGCAATCCCGAGCGTAGTGAGGCGAACCCCTATCCGCTGGACAGAGTTTGTAAGTGCACGAATCTAAGGGGATCAAAAAAACGTTGTGAAATCATGATCCGTCAAAACAGCGAAGACGATAGAGGTCCCTCGCTGCGCTCGGGATCTCAGCTCTTCGTACTGACCGGAGCCGGCATCAGCGCGGAGAGCGGAATCCCCGTCTTTCAGGGGACCAACTGGCGTAGCCACAGCCATTACGAACTTGCGAACATTGAAGCTTGGGAGAAAGACCCAGCGCTGGTTTGGCAGTATTACTCTGATCGTCGCGCCAGCGCGCGCGATGCTAAACCCAATGCGGCGCATATTGCTCTGGCCCAGTGGAGCAAAGAGTCCGGCGGCAGCAGACTATTTCTATGCACGCAGAACGTGGATGGTCTGCATGAAGCCGCGGGTTCGGAAGACGTAGTCCATATCCACGGAAAAATATTTGAAAGCCGGTGCGCCGCCGCTTGTGGCCGCGCCCCGTTTTATGACAACAAGAGTTATGCGGCGAATGCGTTGCCGCACTGTGCTTGCGGGGCCCTGGTGCGGCCCAATGTTTGCTGGTTTGGTGAGCAGCCGTATCAGCTCGACCTTATTTATGATGCTTTGGAACAGTGCGATGCGTTTGTCGCCATCGGGACCTCGGGATCTGTGCAGCCTGTGGCGAACTTTGTAACAATGCTCAAGCAAAGGCCACAGCCTGCACGGACGATTTTTCTGGGACTGACCGAACCCGCTAATGCTCGGTATTTTGACGAAGTCCATCTTGGGCCAGCAGCGGAATTGGTGCCCAAACTGTTGCCCGTATGGAAGAAAGGCCAATAAGCAACGCCTTCTTAAACGGTCCTGCTAAAGGGAACTTTCGCTGGTAGGAATGTGGAGCGGGAGACCGGGATCGAACCGGCGACGTCCAGCTTGGGAAGCTGGCATTCTACCACTGAATTACTCCCGCTCGGTGATAGCTGTAACTGCCGAAATTGTAACACTGTGCGCACTCTTTCAGAACCTGCCCCCTGTATTGAACATGCAGTTTCAAATTGGTACTGAACTAAGGATTAGGGCGAAAACTCTCTGGATTGAAGTCTATCTCTGTGAAGAGTTCCGCTTATAATGACGCAGGATTTCCAACCATGTTTGTACTCACGCGATTTCTTTTGTCGTTGCTCATTCTTCTCATCGGCCTTTTCGCTCAAGCCCTTCCGACTGAAGGCCTGGTGCCCGTAGAGGGATCCGTGACAAACAAACTCACAGGTGCGCCCATTAAAGGAGCGCACGTAATCTATACGCGGATTGCCTCCGCTGCCGATCCGGCTGCTTCGCCGATTAGTCGGGATTCCGACCTGCAAGGCCACTTTCATCTTGAACTCGCGCCCGGTTCGTATCGTTTATGGGTGGAACGCGAAGGTTTTGCGCGTCAGCACTATGGTTCACCCGTCCCGGAGAGTACCGGCACTGTGTTAACGGTTGCTCCAGGCCAGGAGCTTCATGACCTGATGTTTCGAGTCACTCCATTAGGCGCGCTTTCCGGCCATATTTTCGATCAGGATGGCGATCCTCTACAGGGTGTAGGCGTTCAGGTAATGCGCGTAAGCTATTCGAGCGGGATGCGCCAGCTCATTCCCGTCGCCGGCGCAAGTTCTAACGATCGCGGAGAATACCGCTGTTACGATCTTCCGGCGGACCGCTACTTCATTCTTGCCACTCCAAAGGGATCGCCGCTTTCTCATCCAATTGAAGCGGGTGCGCTTGTGCCGGAGATGCAAGATGCTTTTGTGCCTCTCTATTATCCCGGCGTGCTTGAACTGGAGTCCGCATCTGCGGTCTCCATGCCTGAAGGTGGCGATGTTCAGGACATAAATTTTCGCATGCAGAGTGTTCGTGCCTCCACGGTGCGCGGCCGAGTACTAAGTCCGCTGAAGAATGCGCAGAATCAGGTCCAGGTTGTTCTTGCTCACAATGACCATGGATTTGCGTCTTACATTGATCGCTCCACGACGGCGGTAGACCCAGACACCGGCAAATTTGAAATAAGACGCGTAGCCCCGGGATCATATTTTTTGGTCGCTTCCCAGTTGATAAAAGGAGAAGTATTTTCCGCACGGCTGGCCGTGGAGATAACTCCCGGCACGCCCACTGAGGAAATCACTCTGCCTCTGGCGCCAGGAGTTGCGGCCCACGGAAGCATAATGCTGGAAAGCACTTCGCCGCTTCCAGCCAATCTGGTGGTGCGCCTTCAACCATTGGAAGGGCTGTTTCAAGGTCCGGCGCCGGCGGGAACCGTCAGCTCGGATGGAAGCGTTCTGCTTCCGGGAGTCGCTCCAGGTATGTGGGCGCTCTCAGTGGAACATTTACCGGAAAGCATGTGGATTAAGAGCGTTACTTTCGGTGATATCCGTGCTACGGGTAGTCAATTGAGCCTGCCGGCAGGTGCGCGAGGCCCGCTACGCATTGTTTTAGCTGAGAATGGCGCTCAGGTTTCAGGCATTGTGGAAAAGGCTGGAAACCAGAGCCCGGCCACCGTTGTTCTTGTGCCTGAAGAAACCGAGCTGCGGCTTTCTCCACAGGCCTATCGATTTTCCCAGTCCGATAGTCGGGGTGCATTCCTTTTCAAAGGAGTTCGTCCTGGTGGTTATCGTTTGTTTGCTTTTGAAAGCATTGCCCCGTTCGCGTGGATGGATCCTGCGATTCTGAGTGGAGTAGAGGAATTGGGGCAAGTGATAGTCGTCAAAGAGGGGGAACGCTCGACAAATCAGCTCACGCCAATTCCATACGCGGCTGTGCTTCCATCGCGCTGAGTTCGTGAACCTCCTGCACAATCCAATCGCAGTTCCATTTTGGAACTGATCAGCTCCTTTAGCGGGAAAATTCTCCTCTTTTCGCAATCCCGGAGAAGATTTGCCGGTTGTAAGAAGTCTTTAATCATGAAGCTGGTCAAGGAGACTCACTTTTATGAAGAATATGTCGCGTATGTTGTCAAGATCGTTCGTGTTGCCAGGTTTGGCGATGCTGGCACTATTTGCCGCATCTGCTCTCGCCTCGGCGCAAACGGCTGGATATGACCTGTTGCAAACCGGATCAGGCGCTTCCATCGACCTCACCTCGGTTGGCTTGGGCAAAGTGACGCTGAACGGCGTGCCAATCCAGGGTTCTACCGGAAACACAGACACGATCATGCATCGCACGCAAGACGTACCTCAGGGCGGTGGCACAGTACCTTTGGAAGTGACTGCATTATTCATGAAGAGCGCTTCCAGCGTTAACTACCAGGGACAACAGGTTGACGTGTACGTGACGATCAACAATTCCGGCGGAACAGTTTCCACCAGTGTATTGCCACAACCCGATTCTCTCTCTGGGTCCACTGGGACAATGACGGTCCGCACGGATGGAACGTTTGATTCAAGCTTCAACGTAAATGCGGATGTAATTTTTGTGAAGGCCGGCACCAGCGTTACAAATTCAGCCAACTACGTTGGGCATCAAGCGGCTTCAACAATCTCTCTGAGCTCTACGAATTCCACTTACACCACAACGCCGCCTTCAGGATATCCGTCGTCAACAACATTTCCATCCGGCGGCATATATCCACGGCCGGTGCATAATGGGCCGCACCCGGTAATCCCGAGTAAGTGCGGAGGCGTGCAGCCTACTAGTCCGCAGCAACCCACAACATCAGCCACCAGTAAGCAATCCGCTACTGGTTCAGCGATTGCTATTGCACAGTGCGTCGTTGTTGCTCAGTAGGCAGGCTCTGGAGTAGAACATCCTTAACGCGGCGCGTTTCTTGCTTTAGCAAACGCGCCGCTGCCCTCCCAAGCGGCCTTGCGGCTCGCGATGCGACGTTCCCGTTTTGGTACGAAATCACAAAAAATTTCCATCTTGTCTCGATTGGCTCTTGCTAATGCAATTCCCACGTCGTAATGTGGATTTCTCTAATCTCGGGCTGATAGGGCGGTACCGAGAGGAGAAACTTTGATCGGCTCCTATCGCAGACTGCATCAGGCTAGGATTTGGGTTCGCCTGTTGGCACTTTCAAGACTGCGATCTTTTCTCGTCCCACAATAAGGGTCAAGGTCACACATTCCCCTGTAAGTGACGGGGCGAAGCTGCATCATTCACTCGCAATCACTCAACGCAACAATCGTGGGTACCCCTCCTCCATTTGACTCACTCCTGCCGCAATGGTTTGTGCTGTTCGTACGCACGAACCAGGAAAAGACTACTGCGTCCCGGCTCGATCATCTGCAAATCGAGCATTTTCTTCCTTGCTTCCGCTCGTTGCGCCAATGGAAGGATCGCCGCGTGACGCTTGAAGTCCCATTATTCCCCGGATACGTTTTTGTTCATCTGCCGCACGCCGAACGCATGCGCGTGCTCACGCTGCCCAATGTGCTCTACTTTGTTGGCTCCGGCAGCTCTCCTGCGGTTATCACTGATGAAGAAATTGCGTGGATCGGGCGCGGCCTCCAGTCCGGCAATGCCATGCCGCATGAATGCCTCAATGAGGGACAGCGAGTTGTGATCACTTCAGGGGCGCTTGCGGGACTCAAGGGCATCCTGGTTCGCAGGGTCAACAATACGCGCGTTGTAGTTTCTCTGGATTCTATCGGGCGCGCGTTTGCTGTTGAGGTCGATCTTGAATCAGTGCGGGCTTTGGAAGGCAGATCGCTGGTTCACGATAGTCCGTCACCAAAGTTTCCTGTACAGCCGTCAGAGAACCAGTCAATCGAGCTTCGTCGGATTTCATCTGGTTTTCGGCGTTAGCAATGCTGCAAATACTGAACAAACTTTTAAGCATCAACGGCCGCGAAGTTACATTCACGCGGCGCGGTTTTTCCAGCGCGAAGCCCGAGGTCAGGGATCGGTTGGAGAATGTCGGCACTATTTTTCTCGTTGGATACCACGCGGCCCTGCAAGAGAACAAGTTGGAATCGCTTAGTGAAAGACTGGAGCTAGTCGGGCTGGAGCATCGCGGTTTCGCTTATGAAGGCGCAGCTATGGCGCTAGCTCTTCGCGACGTCATCGTCCCTGGTTCGGCCCGATTGGTGGAATTCATGGCAGGCCTAGGCAAACAGCATATCTATATGCTTCACGTAGGGGCAGGGTGGGCATATGCCAGGTTGCCATGGTTGCGCCGCCGCATTGAGAAAGTCATTCGCAAGTTCGATCCCGTGCTGCGCTGGCTAGTGCTGGATGGTTATGGATTTCACCAGGGATATTTCCATTTCAAGGTGCCTTTAAGCTCTGCCCTCAATCGCCTTCCGGCAGGTGCGCGTCATGTTTTCTATCAGGGGCTGGGACGCAGCTTGTGGTTTGTTCATGGCTGTAGTCCTCATCAGATTTCGAAGACCATCTCCAGTTTCCCCGCGCTCTATCAATGCGATGCATGGAGTGGTATCGGTTTGGCCTGTGCCTATGCCGGCGGCTCGGCATTGCCTGATCTGCAAGAGCTGGTGGCACTAGCGGGCCGTTTCGATTCCGCTCTTGCGCAGGGTGCTGCTTTTGCCGCTAAAGCCAGGCAATTAGCCGGCAATCAAG
>JASLFF010000006.1 GCA_030150795.1 Terriglobales bacterium
TATCAATGGGTAAGTGCGCTGTTCCTGCGCGGATACTTTGAAACCGTTGGGGCCGCGGACTGGTTGCCGCAGACCCAACCGGAAATCAAGGCGTTGCTGGATGCGTACACGATTGAAAAAGGATTGATGGAAATTGAATACGAACTTGCGAACCGGCCGGACTGGATCCGTATTCCGCTTCACGGAGTTCTGGAACAACTGCAATGATATTTCCGCGATCGGCCGGCATACTGCTGCATCCCACGTCTCTGCCCGGCGCCTATGGAATCGGCGAATTGGGACCGGAGGCGCTACGCTTTTGTTCCTATCTCCATGAATCAGGAATAAAAATCTGGCAAGTTCTGCCCTTGAACCCTACCGGATATGGCGATTCGCCTTATCAATCCTTATCGGCTTTTGCTGGAAATCCAATGCTCATCAGCCTGGAAACGCTCGCCAACGAGGGCTGGCTTGATCGCGAAGCACTGCAATCGCCACCAGATTTTCCGGCAGACCGCGTGGATTTCAGTTTGGTGATTCCCTGGAAATTCAATTTGCTTCGCAAAGCAGCTTCCAATTTTTTTACATCGGCGACATCCGAAGTAATAGCTGAGTTTGAGAAATTCGTTGGTGAAAACCGAAGGTGGCTGGATGACTACGCGGTTTTCATGGCGGCAAAGGACGCGCACCAGGGAAAAGTATGGACTGAATGGGATTCGGATCTCGCTGCGCGTGATCATTCAGCTTTAGCGAGATGGAGCGCAAAGCTCTCTTCTGAAATCGCGGCTTACAAGTTCTGGCAGTTTGAGTTTTTTCGCCAGTGGAATGTGATTCGAGAGAATTGTGCGCGCCAGGGTATTCGCATCATGGGAGACATTCCCATTTACGCGGCCCATGACAGCGCTGACGTGTGGGCACATCCCGAAATGTTCTGGCTGGACGAAAACGGAAATCCCTTAAAAGTTTCAGGCGTTCCCCCGGACTACTTCAGCGCCACCGGGCAGCTTTGGGGGAATCCACTGTACCGCTGGGCTGGCATGAAGAAAGACGGCTATCGCTGGTGGGTTGAGCGCTTGCGGGCTTCACTCAAAATGTTTGACATGGTGCGGCTGGACCATTTCCGCGGCTTTGAAGCCTATTGGGAAATTCCCGCAGGCGAGCCGACGGCCATGAACGGCAAATGGGTTAAAGGTCCGGGCGCTGAGCTCTTTCAAGTGCTTACGGACAAGCTTGGACCACTGCCGATTGTCGCCGAGAACCTGGGCGTAATTACGCCGGAAGTGGAAGCCATCCGCAAGCAATTTGGTTATCCGGGAATGGCGATTCTGCAGTTTGCATTCAGCACTGATCCGCAGGCGCCCACGTTTCGTCCACACAATTATGAGCAGCAACTGGTGGCTTATACCGGCGGGCATGACAATGACACCATGTTCGGGTGGTGGCGTTCCGGCGTGGCGCAAAGCACCCGCACTCAGGCTGACGTCAAAAAGGAATATGAGGATGCACAGAATTACTTTGGTGTAAGCGCCGCCCAGTTGGACCACGAGGTGAATTGGATCTTTATTCGCGAGGTCATGAAGTCGGTCGCGAACACAGTCCTGTTTCCCATGCAGGACGTTCTGGGCCTGGGCAGCGAAGCCCGCATGAACACACCGGGAACACTTGGCGGCAACTGGACCTGGAGATTGAGCGGCGACGGGCTTCGCGACAAGGATAAATGCCGGTTGAAGCTGTTTACAGAGATTTACGATCGATGATCGGCTAGGCTTCTTCCGTTCAGAGCGGTAGCCAATGGGCGGTAAGGCTTATGGCCCGGATGATACGATCTTGTGAAAGGAAATATTCGTTCAAGAGGCATGGGCAGCTTTCTTTCCATCATCGCGGTAGGTTTTTTTCTGGGGATGCGCCATGCTACTGATCCAGACCATGTAATTGCCGTTACCACCATTGTGACGCGCCAGCGAAAGCTTACACGCGCTGCGCTGACCGGCGCGTTTTGGGGTTTTGGACACACGCTGACAATTTTTGTGGTGGGCGCTTTGATCATTCTCTTTGACGTGGTCATTCCCGCCCGCATCGGCTTGAGCATGGAGTTTTCCGTCGCGCTCATGTTGATTGTTCTGGGAATCATGAACGTAACAGCGTTCATACGTTCGGCGTCATCTCTTGCGACTGCTTCCACAGATTCTGAAGTTCTGCACGCGCATCCGCACTCTCATGGCGACTACGTTCACAGCCACGCACACGGGCATGGGTCGGAGGCGCATCCACATCGGCCCGATAGAACGCCATTGGCGCTGCTTGATCGTCTTTTCGGCAAGCTCGCTTTATATCGTCCGGTGAGACCGTTTATTGTTGGCGTGGTCCACGGGCTCGCCGGTTCTGCGGCGGTAGCTCTGCTTGTTCTTGCCGCGATTCCCAATCCGCGCTGGGCTGTGGTTTACCTGCTCGTTTTTGGAGCGGGAACCGTTGGGGGCATGATGCTGATTACTATGAGCATTGCCTCTGCCTTCAAGTTTATGGGCAAGGGCAGTCGAAAATTCTCACATCGACTTGGACTGGTCTCCGGCTTGCTCAGTCTGGCATTCGGAATTTTACTGGTCTATCAGATCGGCTTTGCCGGCGGCCTCTTCAGCACTCATCCACACTGGACGCCTCGGTGAGAACGTCACCCAAAAGAAGGGACGCTTACGTGCTGAGCCCTCAGCGTCCCAGTTATTAGCCAGTGGTGAAGTAGTTATGCTGCTGGATGCTCCAGAATCTCAGCCAAAGCCTTGAGCCGTGTCGAATCCACTGGGTTTTTCGCGGAGCCGGCGTCATTTTGCAATGACGGCGCCATGTCCTTCAACTTTGCCTGCGCATCCTGGCTCATGTGAGAGCTTTCCGCGCTTTGGATTGCTTTTTGCAAGGCTGTGATTTTATCTGACGGCAACGCTTGCGAGCGCGACAATTGGTCTATGTAGGCCTTCGCGACGACCAATTTTGCCGGCCACTCAAGCTTTTGCTGGTTCTGTACATTCAGCTCATTGACACGAACTGTCTTCGCCGCGTCGATTTCATTCTGCGTTAAAAACTTCGTCGGCGTCAGTTCAAACACGTCCAGCCCGCGCGCAATTTCTGAGCCGTAAATGTAACCGTTGTACCAATACGCTGACCAATCGCCGCCCAGTACAAGCGTTTTAGGATCAATCGGCCCGCGGTCAAAGTAGGCAATTTCAAATGGATGCGCCGCATCAGTAAAGTCCACGATGGAGACGCCGCCCTGGTACCAGGCCTGCACTTCAATATCGCGGCCCGGGACGGGAATCAGCGAGCCGTTGTGCGCCACACAGTTTTCCGTATCACTCTGCGCAGCTGGCATCTTGTAATAGCTTTCGAAGGTAAGTTTGTCATCCTTCAAACCGAAGATCGCGTCTGCGCCCCACTTGTTAGGATCGTTCGGACGGCACCGCGCTCCCAGGCCGCCGCCCCACTCGTCAGTAAACACGACTTTGGCTCCATCGTTCGAAAACGAAGCTGAGTGCCAATATGAATAGTTTGGATCGTTCACCGCATCCACACGCTTGGGATTTACAGGGTCCTTGATGTCGAGCAAAATTCCATTTCCGGAGCACGCGCCCGCCGCCAATCCAATGGCGGAATACACCGTGATGTCATGGCACTGGTTCGTGTCCTTCGGCTTTTCTGGACCCTTCTTGCCATGAGTGCCGCCGTTACTCAGGCCGTTCATCGCGCCGGTACGGGCATCCATGAATACGCGGGGGTTCGATACTACCTTCGCATCCTGCGGCGAAGCCAGCGGAACCTTGATCACATCAATGCGAAACAGAGCTGTATTCGGGTCTTTTTCCGGCTCTTCAACACCTGAGCATCCCGCCAACTCTTCAGGTTGACGCACAAACGATGTGCCCGAGACGTAGATATAAACATTATCTTTATCGTTTGGGTCCACTACAAGGGTATGCGTGTGCGATCCGCGGCACGTTTGCACGGCGGCGACTTGCTTGGGATTCCGAATGTCAGAAATGTCGAAGATCCTCACGCCCCGGAAGCGGTCCTTTTGTGCGGCTGGTGGGCGACGCTTCTTGTCTTTTTGCTCCTCTGGAGTGGAAGGAGGCCCCGGTGGAAAACCCTGAGTGCCGCAATCAAGGCGTCCATTCGGCTGCTCAACCGACATAAAGAGCAGGTTTTTATAGACCGACACATCACCTTGTCCGCCAGGACAGACCAGCGAAGTCAGTAATTTGGTCTTTGCCGGATTGGAAATGTCAAAGATGTTCACGCCATAAAAATTCCCCTGAAACAGGTGATCGCCCTGGAACGCAAGATCCGAGTTTGCGAAA
>JASLFF010000055.1 GCA_030150795.1 Terriglobales bacterium
GGGCAATCGCTCAGCCGATTCAATGCACGTGACCGTGGAAGCTTTTCGCCGCGCCTTTTTTGATCGCGCGGAGTTGCTGGGCGATTCGGACTTCAGCCAGGTTCCCGTCGCCCAGTTGATTGACAAAAAGTATGCCGACGGCTGGCGCCAATCGCTGGACATGATGCGCGCCACTGACAGCAAAGAGGTGCACCGGCCTTCCGGGTTTGGCGAACTTGATCGGCCGGCCGCGCTGCACCCGCCCTTTATAGGCCGCGAGTCCAACAACACAACGCACTATTCCGTGGTGGACGCGCAGGGAGATGCCGTGGCTGTGACCACAACTCTGAATGACAGCTTTGGCGCTTCCGTGACTGCAGGCAAACTGGGCTTTGTTCTCAATGACGAGATGGATGATTTCACCTCCAAGCCCGGCGTGCCGAACGCTTACAAGTTGATCCAGGGTGAAGCCAATGCCATTGCGCCGGGAAAACGCCCGCTCAGCGCCATGGCCCCGACGATCGTGCTGAAAGACGGTAAGCTGTTCATGGTGCTGGGATCTCCCGGCGGGCCGCGGATTATCAGCACAGTGGCGAATATCTTGATGGGTGTGATCGACTACGGCTTGGACATTCAACAGGCCGTGAATGCGCCGCGCTTCCATCATCAGTGGCAACCGGACGAAATTTTTATTGAGAAGACCGGTATTTCGCCGGACACAATCAAGCTGCTGCAGGCGCGCGGCCACAAGATCAACGCGGAAACTTATTGGAGTGACGGTGAGTGTATCGCCGTCGATCCAAAGACCGGCGAGCTTCTGGGCGCGCCTGACGGACGCAGTGGGGGAAAGGCGGTCGGCTACTGATGCTGCGCGCAATGTCAAGTCACGTGTATATCAAGCGGCGGCTGCATCCCGGCCTTCTGGATGCCATGGTGCGCGGCGGAGCGCAGGCGTTGGAAATTTTTGCCGCTCGCGGCCATTTCAACTATCACGATAAAGATCATGTGAAAGAAGTGGGCAACTGGTTCAAGTCAGAGAAGATTGAATTCCATTCCGTCCACGCGCCCATTTACATGGACAACAATTTTCATTCCGGTGGGCAGCCTGTCAACATTGTTGATCCGGACAAAAGAAATCGCATCGACGCCATGGACGAGATCAAGCGCGCGATTGAAGTCGCGGAGTATGTGCCTTTCCGCTACCTGATCCAGCACATTGGCAAGACCAACGAATATGACGACCCGCGCAAGTTTGAAAACGCACTGAGCGGCATTGAACATCTGCGGGCCTTTGCCCGGCCGCTGGGCGTGAGCCTGTTGCTGGAAAATACCCCCAGTGATCTGGCGACTCCGGAAAAGCTGAAAGAATTGATACGGCTTTTGCGTTATGAAGACCTGGGCGTTTGTTTTGACGTGGGCCACGCGCACCTGATGAGCTCCGTGCATCAGGCATTCAGCGTGCTGGAAGACCGCATACGTTCAACGCATATCCATGACAACAAGCGCGACAAGGATTCGCATCTTTGGCCGGGTGAAGGGACGATTGACTGGGAACAGACAATGCAAGCGTTGCGTACGGCTCCCGGAGCGCCAGCCATGCTGCTGGAAATTGAAGGCGCCGAAGACATGGATGTTCCGGGAAAAATGGCAGAGTGCTACGGAAAGCTGGAGAGCGCGGGTGTGGCGGCGGACTAGCCCGAGGCGTTTTTTACCGCAAAGGTCGCGAAGGAAATAAATAATTCATTTTGTCTTCCTTTGCGCTCTTTGCGTCCTTTGCGGTAAATCCCACACCAGCAGATTGATAATAATTTGTGAGATTGGAAGAAATGGAAACGACGACACAGGCACCCATAACCACCATCGCTGAAGTTGGCCGGCATGACGGCCAGGCCGTAACCATTCGGGGCTGGCTATACAACAAGCGTGAAAGTGGCAAGCTGATTTTTCCCATCTTTCGCGATGGCACCGGTGTGATCCAGGGCGTCGTGCCCAAGAACCAGGTGACCCCGGAAGTGTTTGACGCGCTCAAGAATCTCACGGACGAATCAAGCGTGATCGTCACCGGGAAAATCCGGGCGGACAAACGTGCGCCGGGCGGCTATGAAATGGATGTCGTCGACGTAAAAGTTCTGCAGCGCGTGCCGGAAGACGATCCGTTTCCCATCGCCAAGAAAGAGCATGGCATTGATTTCCTGATGGAGAACCGCCATCTCTGGGTGCGCACGCCGCGGCAGACGGCAGTTCTGCGCGTACGTGCGGAAATTATCCGGGCAGCGCGCAATTTTTTTGATGAACGCGGCTTCACACTCACTGATCCGCCAATTCTCACCCCGGCAGCCTGTGAAGGCACATCAACTCTGTTTGAAGTCGACTACTTTGATGAGCAGGCGTTCCTCACGCAGTCAGGCCAGCTTTACATTGAAGCTATGGCGATGGCGCTGGGGAAGGTCTATTCCTTTGGTCCCACGTTCCGCGCGGAAAAATCCAAGACGCGCCGCCACCTGACTGAATTCTGGATGGTCGAGCCGGAAGTTGCTTATGCCGAGCTTGATGACATCATGCAACTGGCGGAAGAGTTCATCAGCCATCTGGTGCAAAGCGCCGCCACCAACCGCAAGGCTGATCTTGAGACGATTGGGCGTGATGTAACCAAGCTGGCCAACATCAAGCCGCCGTTTCCGCGCATCACTTATGACGAAGCTGTAAAAATGTTGCAGGAAGGGCATGCCAAGGGCCAGGTGGAAGCGAAGTTCGAGTATGGCGGAGATTTTGGCTCGCCAGACGAGACTTATATTTCGTCACAGTTTGATAAACCGGTGATGGTACATCGCTATCCGGCCAAGGTAAAAGCGTTTTATATGGAGCCTGATCCGCAGCGTCCTGATCTGGCGCTTTGCGTGGACGTGCTGGCGCCGGAAGGCTATGGCGAGATTATTGGCGGATCGCAGCGCATTGGCGATTATGAGCTTTTGCTGAAGCGCATACGGGAACATGACCTGCCGGAAGCGGCGTTCAAGTGGTATCTGGACCTGCGCAAGTTTGGCGGCGTGCCGCACTCCGGGTTTGGAATGGGCATTGAGCGCGCAGTGGCGTGGGTGTGCGGCCTGGAGCACGTGC
>JASLFF010000075.1 GCA_030150795.1 Terriglobales bacterium
TGTCATCCGTCTCGCTGAAATCGCGCCCATGAAGAATGGGGATATTCAGGGTTTTAAAAAAGCCCGGCGTTGCGGTTTCAATTTCAGCCGATGGCTCTTCTGACTTGGGCACCGGATGGCCTTCAATCTGAAAAGTAATCATCGCATTGTTCCCACTGAGTGGCAGCGGAGTGACCGCTCCGGCCGCGACCACGCCGGGCAGGTTCCTTACGCTTGTTACCATCCGGGTATAGAAATCCATCTGCTGCTGGTCGTCATACTTCGTCTGCGGCAGGTCGAAGGTGAGCGTTAAAACATTCCTGGGATTCAGGCCTGGATCAACCAGAAGCAAGCGATGGAAGCTGCGCAGCAGCAATCCCGCTACCACCAGCAACACCAGTCCACCGGCGGTTTCCATCACTACCAGCGCGCCACGCAGCCTCTGATGTGACCCACTGGCCGTTGTTCCGCGCCCTTCTTTCATGAATTCCGTAAGATTGGGGCTGGAAGCGCGCAGGGCCGGCACCAAGCCAAAAATCAAGCTGGTCAGCAGCGCAATTCCAGCGGTGAACAGAAGCACATTTCCATCCAGCCCGGCATTCTGGATGCGGGGAAGATTTTGCGCGTTAAGAGAAATAAATAATTTTAGCGCCCACATGGCGATGGGAATCCCAATGATGGCCCCGCCCAGGGCAAGCACAAAGCTTTCCGTAAGCATTTGCCGCACTACGCGAATGCGCTTGGCTCCAAGCGCGGCGCGCAGCGCAATTTCGCGATTGCGGCGGCTGGCGCGCACCAGCAGCAGGTTTGCGACGTTCATGCAGGCAATCAGCAGCACCACGCCCACTGAGATCAGCAGAATCACCATGCGCGGACGGGTCTTGCCCACTATATGCTCAAGTTCGGACGAAAGTCCGACAGCTGTGAACCCATGGTTTGTATCTGGATATTGCTTGGCCAGGTTGCGCGCGATCAGATTCATTTCCTCGCGGGCGCGTTCCATAGGCACTTCAGGCTTCAACCGCGCAACCACTTGCAGAAAATGAGCGCCACGTTGTTCTGGCGACGTTGCCGCCGGAGAATTCTTTGGGTCTTTCGTTTCAGAATCCACCGCCATAGTTCGCCACAGCTTCGGCGGTTCGGCATCCAGTGGAAACGCAAACCCCGCGGGCATGACGCCCACAACCGTGTAATTCTCCTTGTCCAACGTGATCACATGACCCACAATCCCGTGATCGCCATGGAAAGCCGACTGCCATAGTTCGTGGCTCAACACCACCACGCGCGTTCCCGGCTTTTCCTCGTCGCGAGTGAAGCCGCGCCCCAGCAGCGGCTGTGTTCCTAAAATCGAGAAGAAATCGCCCGATACCGTCTCTCCGGAGATGTGCAAGGGTTGGTCCATTCCGGCAAGAGTAAAACTGTCTTGATGGTAGGAAGCCATTGCAGTGAATGAATTGGCCGTTGACCGCCAATCCAGAAAGTCTGCGTATGAGGTGGAGAAGTTCCTGCTAATACCCTGCTTTTCAAAAGCTGACGTCATGAATACCAGCTTGTCAGACTCAGGAAACGGCAACGGCTTCAACAGCACTGCATTCACGATGCTGAAGATCGCGGTGTTAGCGCCAATGCCCAGAGCCAGGGTGAACAAGGCAATCACGGTAAACCCCGGCGACTTGCGCAAGGTCCTAAGTCCATAACGCAGATCTTGCAGCAGTGTAGTCACACACTTCTCCCTTGAATTGGAATTGCGGCTTGAAAAGGACCGGGCTTTACGCCATCTCTGCTTGCTGCGCGGCTTCGGTTTCTTCCACCACCTTGCCGTCAAAGAGATGGATGGTGCGCTCAGCGTGCTTGGCAAAGCGCGCGTCGTGCGTCACCATGCAGATGGTTGCGCCTTCGCGGTGTAGGCTCTGCAGCAGGTCCATTACGGCCTCACCATTGCGTGAGTCCAGGTTTCCCGTGGGCTCGTCCGCCAGCAGGATGGAAGGCGATCCGCCCAAGGCGCGGGCCACGGCAACGCGCTGTTGTTGACCGCCAGAGAGTTGTGACGGATAGTGGCGCATGCGGTGCGCCATGCCCACTTTCTCAAGCGCTTCCTGCACGCGCTTTTTGCGTTCAGGAGACGACATAGAGCGATACGTGAGCGGCAGTTCAACGTTCTCATACACTGTGAGATCGCCAATCAGGTTGAAGCTTTGGAAAATAAAGCCAATTTCCTGGTTGCGAATGCGGGCACGATCAGAAAAATCCAGTCCCTGCACCGCACGGGTGTTCAGGATGTAAGAGCCGTCAGTAGGAGAATCCAGCAGGCCAATAATGGAGAGCAACGTCGACTTGCCACAGCCCGACGGGCCGGCAATGGCTACATACTCGCCCTTCTTGATATCCAAATGGATGCCGGAGAGCGCATGCGTCTCAACTTCATCGGTATAGAAAATTTTGGTTACGTTTTCCAGATTGATTAAAGTTTGTCCGCTGCTTGCCACGTTGGTATTCTCCTCCAAGAGATTGTTGTTGCTTCCTCTGTTCTCTACTTGTCCAGCTTAATTCGATCCTGATTATCATAGCGCGACATATCGGAAAGGATTACTTTATCGCCTTCCTTGAGTCCGCCTACAATTTCAATCGTGTTCACAGAGCTGCGTCCCAGTTCCACCTTGACTCGCGTCGCGGTTTTTTCGTCCGGATCAAGCTTGAACATTCCCACCGTACTCTTTTCCTGTCCAAAGGCCGGCCTTCCCACATAAAGGACGTTTTCCAGTTTTTCCTGAGTGATTGTTCCATCCACGCTCAGGTCGGGCCGGGAGCCTTTCGGCGGCGGGCCATCCAGCTTTACATCTACCGTGACCGTGCCGGCCTGTACTGCGGGATCAATGCGTGAAACCGTGCCATCCACCACGCCGTTGTGGGTATCGATCTCTGCCTTCTGGCCGATGATGATGTCTTTCGCCTGCGTTTCCGGAATCTTCAACTCAGCTTGAAGATGTTCCGGTTGAACCACTTTCGCCAGGATCGTCCCTTGCGTTGTCCGCTGTCCAACCTGGACAGGCACTTCCTGCAGGACTCCAGGGATGCCCGCGCGAACTTTTAAAGCGTCTTTCTGGCGATGCTTTAATGCCGCCAGCGCTTTCTTCTGGTCGATTGTAGCCTGTTGCACTGCAAGTTGTGTTTCGATTGCTTTGGTGCTTTCGGCAATCCGGTCCTGCTCAATCTTGTAGCGCGTGGCCAGCTCTTTTTCCTTGCTCAAGGAAGTCTTCAAGACTGAGTCGGAAACCACGCCAACCTTTTTCAGTTCCCTATTCTGGTCGGCATCGCGCTTGGCATTCTCATAGTCTGCTTCAACTGTTGCCGCGCCGGCGCGCAGACTTGCCAGGTCGCTATCGATCTTGGCCTTGGTATTGTGATATTCAGCCTCAGCCGAGCGCAAATCCAGGTCCGCATTCAGGGCTTCCTGCTCCACTTGGGGATTTGAAAGCTCCATGATGATGGTATCCGCTTTTACCGGCGTACCAGGTAAAACCACGATTCGCTCAACGCGAACATCTGTCTCTGCCGGAATTAAACGCACATCATCCGGAATTGGCACCAACGATCCCAAGCCGCGGACTTGCCGCAGCATTGAGCCGCGCTTTACCGTATCAGGCCAGATGGTTCCTGCATCAACACTTGGCAGGGCTGGTTTGAGTCTGGAAACACCTAACGTGGCGCCAAGGATTGCAATTACAGCCACCACAATCATGGCCGCCTGCTTCTGGCGCTTTCTCTTCTTCACCGATTCGTCGCGTACTATATCCATTGTACTAATAGTGTATGCACAAGCGATGCCAAAATCATGTTTATCTGCAAGTTATTGACAATAAACCAAAAAATCGCCTTTGTCACAGCTGTTTCCAGCTTTGGACTGTCCATTCCCGCAAACTAAGTGTTCGAAAACGCACAGTTGCGGTCTTCGGTCAAAACCCCGAATATCCTTATATTATATAGACCACACTGCTCTCCTTTGGTTATGGAGAAAAATACTTTTCGACCTCGAATCTTTTCCACTGATCAATATAAGATTACGCTTCCTGAAGGTCATAAGTTCCCGGTTTTAAAATATGGCATGCTTCGCCAGACAGTTGAAAAAGAAGGCCTTTTCCAACTGGAACAATCGCCGCTGGCCGATCCTGAAACCGTCTCGCTGGCCCATGATCCTGCTTACGTCGCTGCATTTAGCGCAGGCACCCTTCCACCGGCGGCTATGCGGCGCATCGGCCTTCCCTGGTCAGAAGTCCTTGTAAACCGGGCATTTGCGTCTGTTGGAGGAACGGTAAGCGCATCTCTGGCCGCCCTGGAACACGGCTGGGGCGCCACGCTGGGCGGCGGAACACACCATGCTTTTCGCTCTGAAGGCGCGGGATTCTGTGTGTTCAATGACATTGCTGTCGCTATACAGTTTTTGAGAAAGCGCGGACTCATCCGCCGCGCCGC
>JASLFF010000095.1 GCA_030150795.1 Terriglobales bacterium
CCGTTGAATTGAACTCCAAAAGCGTGACATCATTCTCTCTCTCCTGTGAAGGCTTTCAGCGTGGCGGGACCCGGGAAAATCTAGGGCACCCATAATAGTCGTCAATGGTGTAAATGCAACCTAGAAATTTGGTTTTACCGCGTATTTGCCGCTTAATCGTAGCCTATGATTGTTGCTGGAATATGAACGAATCACAAAAAGTTTGTGGAACTCCTGTGGATGGCTGTGCAAAAGAGAGACTCACGTCTTTCCATCTATGAAATATTGGAATTTTGGGTTGTTTCCTTACAAAAATGGCTTGTTGCGCCGCTCCACAGATGTAGGCTACCTTCATGAGGAAAGTCCAACCTAAGGATGGGGTGCCTGCGTTGACCTGGACCGAGACTTTTAATTGCGACATCTGCGGCAAGCAAAAAAGCACGGTGGACCATTGGTGGCTCGCCTGGAACGAGCCGTTTAGCCCCCACGCTCAAGCGCCGGAACGCCAGATGCTGAAGATCTACCCCTGGGAAAACTTGCTGGCGCATGACTCCACGGCGAAACATCTTTGCGGCCAGGCCTGCCTGCAGAAATTGGTGGACCGCTGGCTGAACGTGGAATTGGGTACTACTCATGCCGCCGGTTCACACCCTGGAAAATAACCCGTAGGGAAATCTCATTTACAAAAGAGCAAGCTTTTGGGGATGTCGTTGCTGATTTCATTTCTCAATTCATCTTCCTGATAACTTCCTGACAGCCGTGCGACCGCTTACTCAATCGCTATTTGTGGGTCATGAATTGCGTGTGAATCACCGAAAGAATGCAAGCAATCCAGAAGGAACTGGCGTTTCGTTTTTGATGGGAGTCTCCAGTATTTACTTATAAAGCAGCCAAAGATATTCCGGTGTCTTGATCTGCGTAACGGCCCACTTCGGGAATATTTCCCACAACAGGAAATAAGAATAGTTTTAGGCTGGGGAGCGATAGCATCGGCTATGATGGCGGTCCTGTTATTAACAGGAGGTCAAGACACCATGAATAGCAAACGACTCCTTCTAAAACTATCGACTCTCATTCTCGCCCTTGTTGCTCTACGAGGCTTCGCCAATACCCAGCCCTTGTATTGCCATGAGTTTGCCATCCTTTGCACCACAGATACCAGCACTGGCGAGTGCGGGGAATCCTACACGGGGCAGGATTGCCGTACCTGCTACGGTGATGATGGTTCCACTATGCCCTTCGCTCCGGAATGCACGTAAGGACAGCCGGCTTCAGCGGCTGTTGAGATTGGCACAGCCGCTGTGCTTGCTTTAAACAATACCTAGATCAAAGGGAAGAATATGGCTGGCATCAATCGTGAAGGGATTACTAAAGGAATTGAGCAGGCTGTCAACATCGCTATCATCGTCATAGCGTTGATCGTATGCGGAATGTTCATCAAGAGCTTTCTTCCCAGCAAATCGAACATACGCCAGACTATCAGTATCGGGAACAGGCTGGAGGTGCAGCCAGTAAACTGGGGCAGCAGCACAAAAAATATTGTCTTGGTGCTTTCCACTACTTGCAAGTATTGCCAAGCGAGCTCCGGATTCTACCAAAGACTCACGCGCGAGTGTGAAGGCCGTCATATACGGACAATTGCTCTATTTCCGCAGTCCGTCGAGCAGGCGCGCTCTTATCTGGAAAGTGAGGGCGTGCGCGTGACGGAAGTCTGGCAGGCCCAGCCGGGAAAGTTAAACGTTCAGGGCACACCCACCGTTCTCCTCGTAGACAATAACGGCGTGGTCCAGCATGTTTGGATAGGGAAATTACCGGCGAGCCAGGAAAAGGATTTGCTAGCCACGCTTGGATCGTAGGGATTGCATTTGGCCGCTTCCGTGAGTTCTTGTGGTCATAGGTCATAGGCCGCCATGTACAGGCCGGCAGGAGTAAACCCTCTAATCTGCGGCTTTTCGAACGCCAAATCCGCTCTGGCACGTTTCAGTGCAGCGCTTGTTTTTGCAGCAAACCAGCAAGGCGGAAACGGAGTGCTTGAAGATGAGTTGTTCCTGCGTTTTGGTTTCAAGCACAATGGAATATTTATCAAATGAACGCACGTTGCCTGAGACTTGTACGCCGTTCAGCAACTGGACGGTAATGTGCTTCCCGCCCGCAAGAGCTACGTTGAGAAACGATTCCTGAACATTAATCGCTGACATGATTCAGCCGCGGTCCCTATCTTTGCGCCACGGGCATCCGGCGCCCCAGCCGGAGCCTTGGCGGGCGTGTTACTGATGCTGCCCAAAATAGTGCTGAATTTGCCATAAGTCCAATATATAATTGGACTGAGTTTAATAGGCACTGACTATGGAAGTACACCAGCTACGGTATTTCTGCGCGGTTTCTGAGACCGGCAGCTTTACGCGCGCCGCCGAACGGGAACAAGTAGCGCAGCCTTCATTGTCCCAGCAGATCATGAAGCTGGAAGAAGAGCTTGGCGTTCGCCTGTTTGACCGTCTTGGGCGCACCGTAAGGCTTACAGGCTTTGGGCAGGTATTTCTTCCCCGCGCCCGTGCCATTTTGGGCGAGCTAAAAGCAGCGAAGGACGAAGTGGCCGAAAGGCAATCGGCCGTCGCGGGACCGGTAAGCATCGGGGTGATCCCCACAATCGCCCCATATTTCCTGCCTTTACCGCTGGCATTGTTTTCCCGGAAATATCCGCAGGCGTCAATTACAGTGGTGGAAGACGTGACCGCGCGACTGATGGACAGGCTTCGCGCCGGCCAGATTGACTTGGCCATCCTGGCGATGCCGTTGCGCGGCCATGATCTGGAAACTTTCAACCTGCGCACTGAGCGTCTATTTGCCATCCTGCCAAGAGCGCACCGGCTGGCCAAAAAACGCAAAATCATGCTCAAGGAATTGCGCGATCAGCCTTTTCTTCTGCTCCGGGAAGACCACTGCTTCCGCGATACGGCGATTGAAGTCTGCAAACGCGCGCGCGTGGTGCCGAAGGTTGTATTTGAAAGCGGCCAGTTCAGCAGTATTCTGGCCATGGTCGGCGCCGGACTGGGCATTTCTATTGTTCCGGAAATGGCCGTGGAGCAACGGCCTGACTGCTCCTATGTCGCCGTTGCAGACGACCGCGCTACACGCACCGTTGGCGTGGTCACGCTCAAAGGGCGCTATCTGAGCCGCGTTCAACAGGCCTTTCTGGCGCATTTGCACACGTTTTCCCAAAAGGATAATTAGGGGATTCTGCCGGCGATCGAGTAGCGCCGCCGGCTGTGATGCAGTTAGCATTCAAGCGTGCGCAACTTTCAGATCTTATTTGACGACGCTGAACCTTCTCGAATCGACCATCCCGGCTTTGCCCCTTATGGCAAATTGGGGTTTCCTCCCGCACATACGGAGCGTCCGTGGACTTACGCCAATTTTGTTCAATCCATTGATGGCATCGCCTCATTCGGAGGCCAGCATGCAGCCGGCTCGGACATTTCGCAATCCTCTGAAGACCGCTGGCTGATGGACCTGCTGCGTGCCCATGCTGACGCCATCATTACCGGCATCCACACGCTGGTGGAAGAGACGTTGAGTGCGCCAAAGCTGAATGAAGGCCGAGGGCCTGTCTATCGCATTGAAGATGAATCCCTCCGCGATCTGCGCGCCAAGCTTGGCCGCAAGCGCGAAAAGGTAATTTTTGTTACGGCTTCAGGCAGCATTGATCCGCGGGCTTATCGTGTATTTGACAGCGATCAGATGGACGCGCTGATCCTTACCACGAAGGCGGGAGCGGTGCGTCTGCAGGGACGGATTGAAAGGGAGCGACTGATCATTGCGGGTGAGGACAAGACGATTGATCTGCCCGAAGCCATGCGCATCTTGCGGAAACAGATGGGCTTGGAGCATTTGCTTTGTGAAGGCGGGCCGACGCTTTATGGAAGCATGGCCCGAGCAGGGCTCATAGACGAGAAATTTGTCACGGTTTCACCGGTCGAGATCGGTTTGCTGGTGCCCCCGGAACAGGACATTACGCCCACCGGAACCGGCGCTCAACTCAATCTACGGCCAACAACATTCATGTTTCCGGGCTTCACCAGGGAAACTGCTCCGTGGTGGCGATGGATGAGTTGCCGCCGGGTTGGGGATCACCAGTTCAATCGATACCGAAGAAAAGCAGGTCTTACCACTGATTCACACTGACCACTGATCGGAAAGGCAGATCGGGGAGCACGCGACACTACAAACTCTAAGCTAAATCTGACAATCCCGGATGCCACTGTCAAAAAAACGAGTGGTCGAATGGACCAAAATACCGTCATGATGCATCGAATGTAGGTAGCCGCTAATTTTCGGTGGGTGGTCTTATGGAGACATTACGGAACAAGTCTTTCTGGGGTGCGATGGTATTTGTCGCGGTTTTCTTCACGTCGATTGTTGTTCTGCTGGCCGATAATGCCATGTCACGGTAAGCCCTACTTTCTGCCCGCCGCCTCCACGCTGCGCGTTGGGTCCGCGCCTTTCCAGGTAACATCCGCTGTTGGGCCGTAACTTGAGGGCACCGGCTTGCCCAAGAGCCGCAGATAGACGCTGAGTTGAGTGCGATGGTGCGTGGTATGCAAAACACGCCGCCAGAAAACCCAGATACGTTCCCGCTGCACGTCAAAAAACGGCACCACTTCAAGC
>JASLFF010000552.1 GCA_030150795.1 Terriglobales bacterium
GAATGGCGGCAAGCCAATCACTCCTGCAGAGGGCGGATGGACGCCGATTTTTGCGCCCAGCGCGGTGGCCTTTTCTGACGGCTACCAGGTGCCGCAAGCTCTAACCGAGGCAGAGATCGGTTCCATCATTCAGGCTTTTGCAGCCGCAGCACGCCGTGCCCACGCCGCAGGCGCAAAACTGATTGAGCTGCACTCCGCACACGGATACCTGCTGCACTCTTTCTTGTCGCCCCTGAGCAATCAGCGCACAGACCAATATGGCGGCTCATTCGCTAACCGCACCCGGATTGTGTGTGAGGTTGTGGAGGCAGTAAGAAAAATCTGGCCGGAGCAATATCCACTTTGGGTGCGTATCTCCGCCACCGATTGGACGGAAGGCGGATGGACTCCCGAAGAATCAGTCGAGCTGGCCCGGACACTGAAGCTGCTGGGCGTCGACCTGGTCGATTGTTCCTCTGGCGGCAACGTGGCTCGGGCAAAAATTCCTGTGGGACCCGGCTATCAGGTGGCGTTTGCCGAAAAAATCCGCCGTGAAGCCGGCGTTCCAACAGGCGCTGTGGGCATGATTACCGATCCAGCCCAGGCAGACCAGATCATCCGCTCCGGCCAGGCGGACATGGTGATCCTGGCAAGGCAATTTCTGCGTGATCCTTACTGGCCGCTTTTGGCTGCGCACGCTCTTGGTCAGGACATTAAATGGCCGCTGCAATATGATCGCGCCAAGAAAAAATGATATCCGGCAAAACCTCGTCACGGATGAACACTGATCCCATGCACACTGATCGATCAGCGTTGTCTCGCGCTAATCAGTAATAAGGTCTCTGTTGGAGCTATTTCCGCGGCGCTGCCTGGGCAGATTGAGCGCTCGGCTGCGTTTCTTCCATGCGGTTCATGGCGCGTTTTTCCACCGGCGACGACAGAACAATGGACGTGGAGGTGGTCCCAAACGGCGTAAGCCTATCAATGAGTGACTCCAGGTGCTCTACCGAACGCACATGGACTTTCATAATGAAAGAGTCTGCTCCGGTGCCGCGATGGCATTCCACGACTTCAGGCGAATTCTTAACAACCGCGGTGATCCGGGTAAAAACATCTCCCACAACAGACATACGAATAAAAGCTGTGATTGGCATTCCGACCTTCATTGGGTCGACGTCGGCATGGTATCCAACAATAATCCCGGCTTCTTCCATGCGCTTGACCCGCTCCACCACGGCCGGCGTTGTGAGGCCCACGCGGCGTCCCAGCTCAGCGTAAGAGAGCCGCCCATTGATTTGCAGTTCTTGCAGCAGCTTCCAGCCAATCTGGTCGAGCAACTTGTCGGTTCTTAAATTTGTTTCCATGTTTTGCCTGACATTATAAGACAGATTTTCCTTTTGTTGGCCTCATTTTGGAACATTGGCCTTAAATGATCCGCTAAACCCAAAAGATTAGTAAATTCTAATCTAATTTGTGGGCTTATATTTAACACGAAAAGTTGATTTCCACCCAACAAAAATTGGTTGTCGGTGGTTGTCTGAAGAAGCTGCCATGTTGGCAGCGAGTCGGCGCTCGCATTTGAACCGGATTAAGCCGGCAGTTCTCAGCTTGTTGACTCGATGCTGTATCTCTGAAAACCACGTTCGGCGAAAGCCACGCCTTCGGTCCACCCTGCGTCGCCCTTGGAATAACTGACTGACGCTCATTTCCGTTCCGGCTAAAAGTATGGGCGGTTTCAGGATGAGTGCGGCACCCTATATATAAGGAATGCGATTGCTAAGGCATTCCGCTGAATGGCTTCAGACAGTCTTCGCGATACACTAATGTACCGATGCCGTAATGGTTTTCCTTGCTTTGGGCTTATAACCAATATAAAAATGATCTACCCAATTGATTTAATATCGCACGCCGCATTCACTCCCCCAGGCGTAAGCTAGAAATTTTCCATGGACCCTATAGTCATCACTACTCAAGAAGTTGCCCAGGCACAGATTCCGTTGCAGGGCGCTCAGGAAGTCCGCCCTAAAGTGCCGAACCCCGTCCCTTTGTGGACGCGCCTGTTATTTGTGCCGCTGGTTCTGGTGTTGCCGTTATTGTGCCTTGCTGCGCTGATCATGCGTATTGCAACGCGCACTCAAGCGCCGCGTGTCCGGCAGACGTGGGCCTCATATCTTCTTACGCTGCTCATCATCAGCGGAATCTTTTCCACGATTCTGGCGGTCTTCACCATCTCGCTTGATACGGTTCCGGTACCGGACGCCATCAGCTCTTCTCTTTCTGATCTGGACGAGCGTGGCAACTTCCCCGCGCTGCCTGCGGGCAAGGAGATGTCCAGCGTGGAGTTAAGCTCGACTCTGAAGCCGCTGGTGCTGCTGGCCTCGCCTGCGGCAAAGCGTTGGTTCCAGCCGACTGCCGGCGTTTCCGGCCTGCTTGGCGCGGCGATGATTCTGCACTCAGATTCGCACGGCTATTTGCTGGCGACGGCCCGCCACGTGGCCGATGGTGAAAATTGGCGCTCGCGTACCGGCCCGCAAAAAGTAATGGTCTCAGTCGGCATGAACGGCTGGGCTTCAGCGCAGGTGGTTGGACGCCACAAGCATCTTGATGTCGCGCTGCTCTGGCTGGAGCGCCATTACGGCGACGCGGAATTTACCCAGCCGGTTGCAACATACGCCAGCGTGCAGATGGGCGAGAAGATTTTTGTCATCGGCCATCCTGAAGGCCTGAATTTTTCCGTGAGCAACGGAATCGTTTCGCGCACTCCGGGCAACGACGTGTTGCAGGTTTCCGCACCCATCAGCCCGGGCAACAGCGGCGGCCCTGTGTACGACGAATTTGGCAACCTGCTCGGCATCGTTACCTCCAAGGTAGCGCGCTCCATGGAGCCGGAGGCCGAGAACCTGAATTTCGCGGTCAGCACGGACGCGTTGCTGCATGAAGCTGACTGGGAGTTTGTTTCTGGCGGAAGCGCACCCAAGAACCTGCTCGCGGATTTCGTGCATCAGGCCAAGGTGCGCAAAGTGCCCATGACATCCGCGGCTGCCCGATAGGAAAATCTCAAACATGGCTAACATAACTGTTACTGTTTACGATTCAACGGAAAACAAGCGCGTCCCGGTGGAGCTGCCGGATGACGCACCGGCGAATCGCATTATTGCCGTGCTGGTGGACAAGCTGCAATTGCCGCAAAACGGTCCAGACGGCGCTCCGCTCAGCTACAAGTTTCACCACAAGAACTCAGGCCGCCAGATCCAGGATTCGCAAACCCTCTCTGACGCTGCCGTAAAAGAAGGCGACATTCTCCGCCTTCAGCCGGAAATCACCGCAGGAGCGCGATGAGCAAGTCTGTGGCATCGCCGAACGGCGGCGCATCCATTCCGGCCAGTGATGACAGGTTCAGCCGCTTCCGTCTCATTGGCTGGTGGGACCAGGAAAAGCTGCGCTCGGCGCGCGTGCTGGTGATCGGCGCTGGCGCGCTCGGCAATGAGATTCTCAAGAACATGGCGTTGCTCGGCTTCGCCAACATTGTGGTGGTTGATCTCGACTCCATTGAAGCTTCGAATCTTTCCCGCAGCATTCTTTATCGCGCATCCGACGTAGGCCGCCGCAAAGCTGATGTCGCAGCCGACGCTGTCAGAAATATTTTTCCTGAAGCTCGCGTTCACGCCATTACCGCCAACGTGGTCCATGGTCTTGGGTTGGGACTCTTCGCGTGGGCCGATGTTGTGATCGCTGGACTCGACAACCGCGAAGCGCGTCTCTGGATCAATCGCGCCTGCTGGAAGATGAATAAGCCGTGGATCGATGGGGCCATTGAAGGCATCAATGGTGTGGCCCGCGTATTCAAGGCCGGACAGCCGCCCTGTTATGAATGCACGCTCGGTGAAACCGACTGGGCCATCCTGAATAAGCGCATGTCATGCAACCTGCTGGCGCTGGAAAACGATACCGAAGGCAAAGTCGCCACCACGCCCACCATCTCTTCCATCATTGCCGGACTGCAGGTGCAGGAAGCCGTGAAGCTGTTGCACGGGCTTCCGGTGCTGGCAGGCAAGGGTTTTATCTTCGAGGGGCTGAACCACACTTCTTACAAGGTTGAATACACTGAGAACCGCGATTGCATGAGCCATTACACCTTTGCTGAGGTGATTCGGCTTCAGGAAGCGTCGCGTGATTTCTCTCTTGCCCAATTGCTGGATCGCGCCCGGCTCAATCTTGGATCGAAGGATGTCGCTCTTGAGTTCAGCCGCGACGTGATTCACAAGCTGGCTTGTCCGGGTTGTGGTGCGGAAGAAGAGTTGTTTGCCGCTGTCGGCACCGTGCCTTACGCAAAAGGCAAATGCGCCAAAGACGGCCAGATGCGCGCCGTAATCACCGCCCACGGATATTCAGGCCACGAGTCATTTGGCGATCGAACTCTTGACCAGCTTGGTCTTCCGCTTTTTGATGTTGTTACCGCCCGCTCACCGGAACGCGAGATCGCCTACCTGATCGGCGGCGATGAAAAACAAGTGCTCGGACAGAGTGCCATGGGGGCAGCACGCTGATGCCTAAGCCGGCCAAAGTAAAAGTCAGAGTTTCCACACAGCCTGTGGTGGTGATGGAGGCGGAAGTCGCGCGTAAAATCCGCCAGCACGCCCGCACGTCAATGAAGGCGGAAGTTTGCGGCGTGCTGATCGGCAACACTGACCATGAGCGCATGACCGTGGAAGCATGCATTCCCGGAGTGAATGCCGCGCAAGGGGGAGCGCACGTCACCTTCACCCAGGATGCCTGGGAACATATTTATAAGATCAAGGACAAGGAGTATCCGGACGATAAGATCGTCGGCTGGTACCACTCGCATCCCGGCTTTGGAGTATTTCTTTCCGAGCACGATCTTTTCATACACCAGAATTTCTTTTCCAATCCTCAGCAGGTGGCATGGGTTTACGATCCGCACACGGACGAAGAAGGGTGCTTCGGCTGGATTGGCGGCAATATAGAAAAGCTTTCTGCCATCCGCGTGGGCTATTCCCAGAGCGTTGAGATTACCGGCACAGCTGCCCATGAATTTGAAGAAGAAGAAGACGGCGCGCTGGATTCCATGGTCCGTACTGATCGTGAACAACGACCTGCAGAACCGTCTTGGATGAAGTGGATGAGCATGATTGTGGGATATCTGGCTGCTTTCATGGTGGGATTTGTGCTCTGTTATTTATTCCTGAATTGGCGATGGGCTCCTCTCTTTGACCGATTGGAAAAAGATGAGCAGGTCATTGAGCAGATCAAACAATTCGCAATGCAGCATCCGGAAATTTTCAATCCAGGCGTCACAAGTCCGGATGGCCTGAGCCAGTCTGCGGGAGGAGGAAGCCAACCGCAGCCCTCTCCACAACAGCACGCTCCGGCGCAAAAAACAAACGACAAGGCAAGTGGCAAAGGAAACAATGGCAAACAGTGACGACAAACCCGCATTGAAAATCACTCTGGAAGACCTTGCCAGCGTGGAACTACCCGCTGCTGTCCCTGCCGGAAGCATGATGCCAGTTGCGGCAGGCGCCAAACAGTATGGCAACATCGCTGCGCCTGCTGACGGTCCGGCAGTAGTAACGGAAGAGAAAGGACACATCTTTTTACAGGGATGGTTCTATCTGGGTGTTGCGGGAATGCTTGGCGCGCTCATCGGATGGGCCATTTGTGAGCCTTTCTTTGAAGAACATGGGAGGCGAAGCTGGCTTAGCTTGATTACTCTTCCAGTGATCGTGATGTTGATTTGCCTGGGCCTGGGAATTGCAGAAAGCATTGTGGAGCGTTCCGGCAAGAAAGCCCTGATTCGCGGGCTGACCGCTTTAGGTTTGGGCGCGGTCTTTGGAATATTTTTTGATATCGGCGCTGAAGTTGTGTTTGTGATGTTGCGCCAGATCGTTTTTGCTCTTGGCGTGCAGACGGTAAAAAATCCCGCGTTCTGGCTGGTTCGCGGCATTGCCTGGGCTGTGTTTGGGGCAGCGGGCGGCCTGGTTTATGGACTGGTGGACCGTTCCGGCGCCAAGATCAAATACGGAATTTTCGGCGGGCTCATTGGCGCCGGGCTGGGCGGAACAATTTTTGATCCCATCAGCTTTGCCACAAAGACCGGCACTCTCAGCCGCGCCGTGGGCTTTGCCCTGGTTGGCCTGGCCACCGGTGTCGCGATCGGCATTGTGGAAAGCGCACTGAAAGACCGCTGGCTTTACGTGGCGTCAGGCCCGCTGGCAGGGAAGCAATTCATCCTTTATAAGCCGATGACCATCATCGGCAGCAGCCAGGCGTCAGACATCTATTTGTTCAAGGACACCAGCATTCTTCCGCAGCATGGAGTCATTGAGCTGCGCGGCGCGCAGACGTTTATCCGTTCCGCGGGGACGGTATTCGTTTCCGGCGCACCCGTGCGTAACCAACGCGCATTACAAAGCGGCGATCTCATACAGATTGGGCGGTATGCGTTTCATTTCCGTGAAAGGCAAAGAAACTAATGGCCGAGCCGGTCTGCCCATATTGCCGCATGCCTTTTGACGATGCTTCTCCGCCAAAGATTTTCTGTACCGCGTGCGGAATGCCCCACCATGAAGATTGTTATCTGGAAAATGGGGGCTGCACCGTTTTTGGCTGCAAGCGCGCGCCCGCCGATGATCCCAAATTGCAAGTTTCACAAAGCGATTTAAGCGCGGTATCGATTCCGGGCCAGCAGTATGCTCCTGTTGCGCCGCAATACGCTCCCGTGGCACCGCAGCCGACTCCAGTGGCGCCGCAGCCCGCTCCGGTGCAGGGGTATCAACCATCGCGCTACAGCGGGCCGCTGGGATTGTCGCAAGCGGCTGCCACTGCACCCGCACAGGTTGCAGCGCCGTCGCCCACTCCAACGCAGCCAGCGTATGTCGCGCCGGCCTACAGTTCCACGTATAAAAGCCGGACAAGCTACATTGTTCTCGGCATTTTTCTTGGCGCGTTAGGCATACATAACTTTTATGCCGGATACACCGGACGTGCGGTGGGCCAGCTATGTCTGACGGTTTTGACGCTGGGCTATCTGGGCATCGTGTCGTGGATCTGGGCCATCATCGAAATCTGCATCGTGGAAAAGGACAGCACCGGCCTTCGTTTCAGCTGAGTGCATGGATGACGAATGAAATACTACATTCAACGCCAACTCAATGAATACGGTCCTTATACCCTGGCCGATCTCCAGCGTTACGTCGCGCAGGGCAGCATCTCGCTTTCTGACATGACGCGTAGCGAGGGCATGACGGAGTGGACGCCCGTATCGCAAGTCATCGGCAACATTCCCATTCCTGCTCCAATCCAGTCAGGGTATGCGCCCGGCACGCCTGCTTATGGTGGAGGAACGGTCTACGGCGGCGGCACAACCCTGTACGGCGCGCAAGGCGCAATGCCCGCGATAACCACAGGACCGGTACCGCCAGATTTTCACTGGGCACTTGTCCTGGTGATCGGATTTGTGACCTGTGGCCTGTTCTGGTGGGTTTGGTGGATCGTGGAAGCCGCGTTCATAAGGAAGGTGAAATCAGACAGCAAGGCCCTTCTTTTTGTCATCCTGTCATTCGTCTGCTATTTCGCCGGCGGTTTCATCAGAGGGCTGATGCGGGCCATGAATCCTGGCGATACAGTTAATTATGGCGTGCCATTCTCTCTCATCGGGCTTTTGTTGTTCGTGATTGCCGAATTCCAGATGAAGAACGATTTGGAGGAGTATTACAACTCTGTGGAACCGATTGATCTCCGTCTTCACGGCGGCATGACTTTCTTCTTCGCCGTGTGGTACTTTCAGCATCACTTTTCACGGATTGCTCAGTGGAAGAAAACGGGCGTGCTTGCACCGCAGGGCTAATGAAACAGCGAACCATTACCGGAATGGCAATCGCGGCGCTGGTTGGCGGCTTAGGCGTGGTATACCGGTTTCCGCCAGCGGAGCATTCGTTCTATCCTCGTTGCCCGATCTATCTCACGACGCACTGGCTATGCCCAGGTTGTGGCAGCACGCGAGCACTGCATGCGCTTCTGCATCTAGATTTTCATAGCGCGCTGCATTACAACGCTTTGTTCACATTGCTGTTCCCGTTTGCATGCCTGTGGTTTGGTTTCATCTGCTATCGGATCTTACGGTATGATCAGTTTCCGACTCTGGTATTTCCGCGCAGCGTGGCGGTTTGCCTGACCGTGACGGTCGTCCTGTTCACGGTCGCCAGAAATACTATGTTCGCTTTTTGAGTTGCTTATGTTGTCACCCAGAATTCGCCGGTTAAAACTCGATCACGACTCGCTCTTCAAGCGCTTTTCCGGATGGCCTTTGATCCGCATTGTGGGCACGGCCGGGATGCCGCCCGAGCTGTATCGTTTTCAATACCTTGTCCGTGGACTGTATGTGGCCCCGGATGGGGCGATCCTGGAGCGCAACGATCATTTGCTGGAAGTGAATCTTTCCCTTGGATACCCGCGCCGTGCGCCTCAGTGCCGCATGCTCACGCCGGTGTTTCATCCAAATTTCGACGACAGTTCTGTCTGCATCGGAGATTTCTGGGCCGCTTCAGAGTCTCTGGACGATCTGATTATCCGCATTGGCCGCATGATTTCCTATCAGGAATACAACACCAAGAGCCCACTAAACGGGTTGGCGGCAAAATGGGCCGCACAGAACCCCACCCTTTTGCCGGTCGATCCTCGTCCTATTGCTCCGCCGCTCGATCAACTGGTGGAGGAATCAAGTTTGTCAACACCTTTTGCGTCTCAATCTGCCGTTGCTCCAATCCCACAGCCCCTGGTTGAAACAGCTTCTGCCGCGCCGCAAGGTGAAGATCCGTGGGAAAAGAAAATTGTGATTTCATAAATCCAACGGCAAGGTTTTCCCTGAAAAATATTTCCTCTCTTGGCTTTCAGCCATGGAAAAAGATAGCATCCCGCTTCAATGCTTCGCGTAGCACGACACATTGTGGTCACTTAAAATCTTCGGTGCGTTGCGCTGATCGCATTTTTCTTCCACGAAATTCCCATTTCCGCATTCCGGATTTTTTCAAAATCTTTTTCGAAGCCAACTTTATGAATGGTAATCTGCGGCAACACTGAGCCGACTTCCGGGTCTTCGTGCTGCGCCAGAAAGCGAACGACCAATTCATAAGTGCTGGATTTCCAGTGGAGAAAACTGTTCCCATTTATCCCGGCTTCCTCTGTTCATGTTGATTCGACAGACGCAGCATAACCCAAACAAAAATGAGGTCACAGAAATGAAACTTCCCCAGGGAAAAATCAAATTTGCATCCGTTTTTCTCTTCTTGATCTTGGCTGTGAACTTTATGGCCGCGCAAAAGCCACTCACAAACCCTGACGGCGATCTCGTGCCGAACGGCAAGCACGGGAGTTCTGGACAAACCCAGTCAGCGGTGCAGCAGGGTCCGGTGGGCCAGGCTGTGGTCACCGGCAACGGCATCAACTATCATGGCGGCCCTGTATTAAAAGGCAATCCTGTTCCGATCTACCTGATCTTTTACGGCAATTGGAATGGCACAGGCTCCAACACGGCAGCCAGCGTCAGCCTGATCGAGCATTTCGTTAGCACGCTCGGCAACAGCGCCATTGAGCATGTGGCTACCACCTACGGCGACAACACGGGCAATGTAAGCGGCAACGTCAGTCTGGGCGGCGTGGCCACCGTGAGCAGCTCAAGCAACCTGAGTGACAGCAGTTTGCAGACCACGGTCAGCAATGTCCTCAACAGTGGCGCGCTGCCGCGCAATGCCAACGGCATATATATGGTGCTGACGTCCTCAAACATCAATGAAACCTCCGGATTCTGCACCCAGTACTGCGGCTTCCATACCCATGCAACGCTGGGCGGAGTCGATATTAAGTACGCTTTTGTCGGCAACCCGGATCGTTGCCCCAGCGGCTGCGAAATCCAGTCCACCGGCCCCAACAGCCCATCCCCGGGCGCAGGCGGCGCAGATGGCCTGATCAACGTGCTCTCACACGAACAGTTTGAAGCGATCACAGATCCGGATCTGAACGCATGGTTTGACAACAGCGGCCAGGAAGATTCCGATAAGTGCAACTTCAACTTCGGCACAACTTCAACCTGCAATGCCAACGGGCTTTGCTCTTCTGGCGCCGGTGCAGCCAAGTATAACCAGACCTTTGGCAGCAACAACTGGATGATCCAGCAGCAGTGGGAAAATGCTGCCGGCGGCAAGTGCGTCCAGCACCTGTAAACAATTATTTGTGGGCCGCCCGCTCCTGGCGGCCCCTTCTTTCCTTTTCGAAAGCGCCAACCGTTGGCGAATTATGTAAGAAGCTGTTCGTAATGGGAAAACAAAGCATAGCTGGATTGCCAGCTTTGCAGACGCTTTTGAAAACCGCGTATCGCCGCGAAAAATCATGCGATTCTGTGATTGTATCCGGCCAAGTCTCGTGATACGCTTTCGCACATTCTGTTCTGCTCGATTCCGGGGGGCCGCGAATCAGAATCAACCTTCATTCATAAATGTCGATCTCATATAAATGCTTTTCGGCTTCTTCTGTTCATTTCATTCAACAGACGCAGCAACACCTTACAGCGAGGTCATTGCAACAATGAAAAATCCCCTGAGATATGCGTTAGCTCTTCTCTTTGTTCTGTTGGCCGCCAATTTCGTGATGGCGCAATCGGTACTTCATCCATCAGTTCCTTCTGGCGACAGGATGGTTCCTAACGGTGACGGTACAGCCGCGGCAGTGGCTGGCAGCGCCCGGCCAGTCGGCGATGCCGTAGTCACCGGCAACGGCATCAACTATAACGGCGGCCCAGTCCTGCACGGTAGCCCGGTCCCCATCTACATCATTTGGTACGGAAACTGGAGCGGCACGGGATCGAACACGGCGGCCACCCAAACCCTTCTCCAAGGATTCCTGTCGAGCACGTCTCTGGGCGGCTCCAGCTATGAGCAGATCAACACCCTGTACGGCGACAATAGTGGAAACGTGAGCGGCCATCTGAATTTCGTCCAGGCGGTCTCTGACACCGGCTCGCAGGGAACACGGCTCAGGAACAGTAATATCACCGCGGCCATTTCCGCCCAGTTAACTGGAGGCCATCTGCCAACCGATCCTAACGGCATCTATATCTTTGCAACCTCCTCGAACATCAAAGAGAGCGGATTCTGCACCCAGTTCTGCGGCTTCCACACCCATCAGACGATCAATGGCGCCGACATCAAGTGGGCCTTCATTGGCAACACTGACCAGTGCCCCAGCGGCTGCGAAATCCAGGCCACCGGTCCCAACAGCCCGGCAACGGGCGTGGGCGGCGCGGACGGCATGGCCAATGTGATGACACACGAAACAGAAGAAGCCATCACTGATCCGGATCTCAATGCCTGGTTTGATTCCAGCGGCAATGAAGACGCGGACAAGTGCAACTTCAAATTCGGTCCTACACAGACGGCACCCAACGGAGCCCGTTTCAACCAGACCTTTGGCGGCCACAACTGGATGATCCAGATGGAATGGGAAAACAGCCGCGGCGGCGGTTGCGACCAGGTTCTTGGCGGAGCATTCTTTACCAGCTAGTTCTATCTTTTACGATAAAGCCGTCCGGCATGCCGGACGGCTTTTTTTCACCGAACATTGGCTTTCAAACAATTTCCCAAAATGGGACTTGCCTCATTTGAGTTTGCTTTCTGGTACCAGCAGAAGTTCGCGTGCTTTTCAGAAAGAAAATCGTAGTACACTCCGCAAACGGACCGCACCCGATTTCAATTACTCTGGCCTCTTCTGTTCATTTTTCAACAGACAGTCGCAAAATCTCTCAAAGTGAGGTCATCGAATGAAACTCCCCTTTGGAAAGATGCAATATGCTTTTGTTTTCCTTCTTGTAATTCTGACCACCAACTTTTTGATGGCGCAGGAACTACTCAAACAGCACGTCGACAACCCCGGACAAACGGCAACGGTCGATAATCCCGGACAGACCGCAGCGGTCGATAACCCGGGACAGACGCCAATGAAAGATACGGCGGCCACCGGCCACGTTCCGGGCGTTCTTCCGCAGACCATGGATGCAATTCCCGGCCCAGTCGGCTTGGCGGTCGTTACCGGCAATGGGATCAACTACCACGGCGGCCCAGTGCTGAAGGGCAACCCGGTCAAGTTTTATGTGATCTGGTACGGCAACTGGTCGGGCACAGGATCGAATACTGCCGCCACAGTCAGCCTGGTTGAGCACTTCATCAACACGCTGGGCAACACGCCCTATGAAAAAATTGCCACAACCTACGGCGACAACACTGGCAATGTAATCGGCAACGTGACCCTTGGCGGCGCAATTTTTGTGAGCACCACAACCAATCTGACCGATGCCCTTCTGCAGACCACGGTTAAGAACGCGCTTACCAGCGGTGCCTTGCCCACCGATGCAGGTGGCGTGTATTTCGTGCTCAGCTCTTCCAACATCAACGAAACTTCCGGATTCTGCACCCAATACTGCGGCTTTCATACTCATGCCACGCTCAACGGCGCGGACATTAAGTATGCGTTTGTCGGCAATCCTGACCGCTGCCAGAGCGCTTGCGAAATCCAAACCACGGGCCCCAACAGTCCTGCCACAGGCGTGGGTGGCGCGGACGGCCTGATCGACGTGTTTGCGCACGAACAATTTGAAGCCGTCACCGATCCTGACCTGAACGCCTGGTTTGATTCCAGCGGCCAGGAAGACTCCGACAAGTGCAACTTCAACTTTGGAACTACCAACACTTGCGTTTCAGGCAGTCTATGCAGCCCGGCGGGCATTGCCGCGCATGCAAAATGGAACGTAAGCTTTGGCAACAACGACTGGATGATTCAGCAGCAATGGAAGAACTCGGGTGGCGGCGGTTGCGTCCTGCATCTGTGATCTCTTTGATTCCCCAGACCAAGGGCCGTCCGATTGCGACGGCCTTTTTTAACGCCCGGACACACTGAGGTGCGGACAATTTGGTCCCAAAATGGCCATGCGAAATCCCGTTCCGGCACAGGAACAGGATAGAACCGCCCGTTCGCGG
>JASLFF010000103.1 GCA_030150795.1 Terriglobales bacterium
AGAATCTGCTCGCGGATTTCCGGGGAGATGTCTACCGGCTCAAAGAGTTTGATCGCTCGCCGGAGGAAAATTGTGCTCAGGGTTTCATTCATGGCAACCTCTCTATGTTGGTATTGCAACACAAGTATGTTGTCATTGCAACATAAAAAATAGACTGGTCTGACGAGGCGGACGGGCGAGGCGTCACGGCAGAAAGCGGCGTAAAACGAATCGCACTGGGAACGCGCCGGCTGGAAAGACTGTTTTTTGCGAGAAATCAAAACCCATTCAATCGCTGCAAGGCATCGGCTTCCGATGATGTGAGTTTTTTAATCATACGAGCGCCGGAAGAATAGCAATCACGGAGAAGAATTCTCCGTCTTGGGGGAAATATATATTTTCCGATTGTTTCGCTTCAGACTTTTCGAACTCTCTTAAGTCGCTTCAACCTTGCCCGATATGGAGAAGGCAAAGGAGGAACTCTAATGATACGCAGGTACCTGCTTGCAACCGTTCTTTGCCTCATGGCTATGGCCGTAATTCCGGCCCTTGCTCAACAACAATTTCTTCCCAACCGTGCCGCTACTCGGCCGAATTCGGCGCCAAGTGCACAGCCCACCGCTACTCCTCAATATCCGCCACAAGGGAATGACAGTACCAGTTCGCTCGGTAGCTTCAAGATTAAAGTCATGCCCCAGTTTGTACCGCTCTTCTACAATCCTGGGCCGCCTGCGATTGTATGTCCTGGATTTGATCCAGCCACGAATATTCTTTCCAGCCCCCCGCTCTCCGATCCGGCAACGCTGATCGGACGCAGTATGGAAATTCCAGACGGAAGTAGCTGGGACGTAAACGGAGTACCGGTTGGGGTGCCGTCCGGCATAATCCAGCCGGCCATGGTTGGTGAAAGTATGCTCATCCCCCCGCCTGGGTTCTCCTGCAGCGGTGTCTCTAACTGTTCTTCCGGACCCAACACCGCTGAGGTACACACAGAAGTCGAGTCACTTCACCTGCAGGGCAGCGGAGCTGCGGTGCGGGCCGGGCAATGGTACAACAATGCCACTACCCCAACATGGCCGCCGAACAAGATCAGCCCCGGAGAGGTGGAATCACAATCCGGTCCCAACGGAACGGCAGCCACATTTTTCCCGGCTTCAAGCTTCTTTGACGTTTACGTCCAGGTGGATATGCCCGGCTGCCCGGCTTTTACCAATGCTTTCCCCGGTGGCACTCTCTATAACCTGATGCCCCTGGTGGTTAAGAACAATCAGGTCACTTCGTTTCCACCGCAAGTGGTATATCTGCATGATGCAACCAGCATCGTCCCTATTTTGTTCCTGACGGACAAACTGGGCTTTTGGCACAGAGACGACATTCTGGGATATTTCCTGCTGGTAGGACACGGCGTGGGGTCAAACCAAAACGATTTCGACACCTTTATGGGCAAGCAAACCAATGCTACCTGCCCGATTTAGTAATAAGTGATTGATGAGTTTGTCGGTGGATTGGGCGCTTTGAGGCGCCTAATTCGCCGATGACTCGGCTATGTGGCTTGGCAAATCCTGAGCGCAGTCGAAGGACTCGGTAAAAGAATCCCTCAAAAACAATGAAGCTTCCAGAGGAAAAGGCTGGCGGAGAGTAGTGGACGATTTCAAAACTCTCGCGCTGCTAAGTCCTTCAACCTCAACTGAGGACATCTTAGTGAGGACGTGAACTTCCTATCCCACTGCTTCTGCCTCTTCAGAAAGCCGCTGCTCCCATGACTTCCGGTTGGCCCGTCCATCCCCTAGGAATTCCAAGTTCACGCAGCCAGCTCAGATAGTAGGATTCGAGCGAGAGGGCCCCTAGGGAGATCGATAAAGGTTATTCATAACGCAGGGCGATCATTGGTTCCACTCGCGTCGCGCGGCGTGCAGGAATGCCTGCTGCTATGAGTGCGGCTACGAAAAGCAATAGCGTAGCGAATGACAATATGAGCGCATCCCATGGTCGTACTCCGAAAAGCTGGCTAGCAATGAGATTTCCTGCGCCGATTGCCGCTGGAATTCCCAGCGCCAGGCCGGCGCCTACCATCCAGAAAGCTTCGCGGAGTACCATAAGCACCACCGCCCCGCGATCTGCTCCCAGCGCCATGCGCACGCCAATCTCCTTCGTCCTCTTTTCCACGCTATAGGCTGTCACACCGTACAGGCCCACGGCTGCCAGCAATAAACCGACGGCCCCAAAGAGCCGAGCGAGGCTGGCGATCATGTTCTGTTGCGCAAAGCGGCCCTGAATAATTTCGGCGTAGGGCTGAATGCCATTCACCACAAGGTTTGGCGCTGCCTTTGCCAGTGTCTTCTTTAGGTGCGCTTGGAAGTCCGTTTGGTTTTTCGGCGCCCAGACCACCACATTGGACAGGTAATGCGACAAGACCTCACGCTCTTCCGCCTCTGGATCAACAAAGGATGTGCTTTCCGCCTCCGGCAGGAAATACATGGGCTTCTGCAGATCATTGCCAAAGCTGACGTCGGCTGCCACGCCGATAATCTCGTACATTCCAGAGTTATTTCCCGGAGAGGGGCCGAAGTGCTGCCCAATCGGGTCTTCATTGCCAAAGAATTTCCTGGCGAACGCCTCGTTGATTACGGCTACAGGCCGTTTGCCCTCGTTGTCGTCATCGGTAATGGCACGTCCAATCACTATCCTGTTTCCCAGAGATTCGAAAAATCCAGGCGTCACACGGGTCCAACCGGATGAAACATCATCCTGCTGACCGGAATCGGGCTTACCCTCAACTTGGATGTCATGGGGCCAAACCCAACTGGTAAGCGGCGCTGCCAGAACAGATCCCACTCCATGTACGCCTGGGACAAGCCGAAGTTGGTCCTCAATTTCGCGAAGTAACGACGCCAACTGCTCCTGCTTGTAGCCGGAGATCTTCGGAGCAATGGAAACCACATACCGTTCGCCGGGATCGAATCCAAGATTCTGGTGCTCCAGATTGCGCAAGCTTTGCCCCAGCATCGTCGCCGCACTCAGTAACACCAGTGATACTGACGCCTGCACCATCACTAGCATCTTCTGCGTCGCGGCGCCCCCCCGAACGCCGCCATTGAATCCCACTGTGCGGCTTGATCGGCGCATCGCTTCAATCGGTTCCGCATCCGAGGCCATCCACGCCGGCGCAATACCGAAGATGACTCCCGTGATCACCGAAACTGCCAGCGCGAAAAGCAGCGCTGCAGTGGAAGGAGTGGCATTTACCGGGACCCATGTATCCGCTCGGCTGAACGCAAGGTGGAGGATCAAACCCGCTCCCG
>JASLFF010000553.1 GCA_030150795.1 Terriglobales bacterium
ACCACTCCTTCCACCATGGCGCGAAGCGTATTGCGGTGCGGCTCCGCAAGATGAAGGAATCGGGGATCCGGGGTCAGCCGGAATGGAGCTTGTGTTAAGCCGTAAAAGTTTGAATACATTGCCTTCCCTAATCCGGACTCCCGCCACAACCGGTTTGGAAGTCCGTACTGCATAACTTATTGGCAAGTCTGCTGCCAAAACACCCCAATTAATACTTTTTATTTTCAATAACTTATGGATAGTCTGCCTATTTTTAACGAAGTTTCTTTCACCCTTTATGCAATAGATTGCGCATTTTGCAGCGGATTTTCCTTCCCGGCGGGGAAAGGCGGCCTATCGACTGCCGGCGGCAGTGGAGGGAATGGCTGGGGTGCAGGCAGCAGCCTTCGCTTTTGCCATCCAGGAGGCCAGACCTTCAACGCCTGCGCGGACCTGCTCGCAAATCCGGTTTGTGGCAGTTTCATCGGCAAGATAGGGATCGGCAATAGCAAGTGTTTCCGGTGTTCCGAAAAGCCCGAGCAAGGTTGTGCGCTTCGCCATTTCCGGAAATTCGTGGCGCACGCGATTGAGGTTTTCCATATCCATGGCAATCACCAGGTCAGCATTGGCTAACTGGTTACGCTGAACGCGCGCAGAGCGATGGCTGGAGAGATCGATTCCATATGAACTTGCGATGCGCAGAATCTTTTGCGGACAGCCTCGCCCGGTTTGATCATGGAATCCTGCCGAATCAATCAGGACGCCGCTCAGCCGTTGTTCAGCGAGCGCTGCGGCCAGTGGACTGCGGCAGATGTTGCCATAACACAGAAAAACAACCTTGCCTGGTCCACCAGCGGCGTTCAGCCGGTGCAACAACCTCTGGTGCCGTTGCAACGACCGTCGCTTGATTTGCCAGTCTTTGAGCTTGCGGTACGCCGGACGCACCTGGCCGGTTAAAGCCAGAACCAGCGTCCGACGTGTAATCGCCAGATCATGCCAGTCAAAGTGGTCCCAGCTTTCACGTCCGCTCAAAGGGCGCAGAAGCTCCAGAAAAGAGAAAAAGCGAGACCGCGTGTGCAACAACGGATCATGCCGGTTTGCCTTGAGATTGCATTTAAGCCAGTCCACATCAGTGCGTAGATCGCGAGTGTAGTAAGGGACTTTGTATTTTGGTTGCGGGGCCGGTTCGTCGCCCCGCCCGATTTGCAGCAAGCCCAGTGGAAAATCCACGCCTGCATCAATGGAAAGCGCCAGAGATCCCCATAAACGCGGATTGATTTCCATCAGCCAATATTGGCCGTTGGCGTTCATCTTGAATTCAACCATTGCCACGCCATGCCACTCTAGGGCGCTCAAAAGCTTTTCGGCGTTGTGCAGCATCGCCTGTGGTGGATCAATGGAACGGCGATAAGAGCTGGCTCCCCCGGTAAGTGGGTATTCATGCATCCGTTCATGCGCGAAATGCCAGATTTTCTTGCCGCGGTTGAAAAGAAATTCTATGCCGATACCGCTGCCGGAAACATATTCCTGCTGCTGGACCGGAGTAACTGGAAGCCAGCGCCGCAACTGCTCCTGCCGTTCTGCTTCATTTTTCACCACCGCCACGGCGAGCGTGCGCAAGGTATCATCGACGATCACCTTGCTGTGCGTCGGCTTTAGCACCAGCGGGAACTGCTGTACGGGGCCGATTTCCCCCAGAGTTGAAAGCAAAATCCTGGCAGGCGTTGGAACGCCCAGTTGATGCGCCAATCGCCATGTCTTTTCCTTGTCCAGCGCAACATCGAGCGCCTCATCGCCAGGAATGACGGCCTTGTGGCGAAGAGGATCGTTTTCATCCAACTGGCGCAGGCACAGAAGCGATGCTTCAGTAGCCGGCACAATCAACGTGTAATTGCGAAGCTTATCCTGCTCCTGCAGCCATGTCTCGAAATTCTGCCCTTGCGAAGGCTGTTGCAACTTGCGCGACACATAGCGTGAATGCATTGCCAGACAGTCCTGCGCTTCCGCTGCGAGATCAACCTGCACTCCGGCCCGACCCAGACTTTGCAGGGTTTCAAGCGCCGCGCGGCTATGTCCGTCAAGAACCAGTACTGTCATTTCACTCATGCTTCCGGCCTGTGCAGCCGCCAGGCTGTCAACGCCGCACTTTCAGCGCTGGGAATGCGGGGCAATCGGTGGAGGTCAAGCCCCTGGCTGCCCTCCAGCACACCGCTTTCGGTGGTTACAGCCGCGCGATACGCCTTCTGTACCGACTGATACGCTCGCTTATCATAAGCGCCATTGGGATAGCAGAAGAAATCTACCTTTCGTTCCAGCCGCTGTTCCAGACACCGGCGGCTTTCCAATATTTCCGCTTCAATTTCCTCGCCGCTTAGCGTAGTGAGGATGGGATGGCTCAGTGTATGTGATTCCACAGTAATGAGATTGCAATCAAGAGAGCGCAGGTCATCCCAATCCATTACGTCGAAAGCTTCGTGCTGGGTGGCCGTTGGCTGGAAGCCCGCGGTGGCTTGCCGGATGGTTGCTTCTGCCATGCGGCGTTGTTGCAGCCGCAGGGTTTTCATCCACTCTATGATTGCGTCAACAGACGTCCCGGGCGCTAGAAGCTTCATGCGGAGTTCGGCTAAGCCGGGGGCCGCCAGCGTCTGCATGCGACACCGCATTTCGTGGTTCCAAAGCCACTCGCCGGACTCCACCAATGCTGGACAGACAAACATCGTCGCCGGTACTTGCAGTTGGCGCAAGATGGGATAGACCACGGTCAAGTTGTTGCGCAGGCCGTCATCGAAGGTCAGAACGATTTCATGTGCCAAAGGGAAAGAGCCATTGGCCAACCGATCCACCATCGTTTCCAATGACACGACCTTAAAATGGCGGACCAGATAATGTAGTTGCTCCGCCAGCGCCTGAGCCCCTTGAGGCGTGACGCCGTGGTACATCAGGATGCGTCCGCAGCCCTGGTGTCGCGCAATGACCGACGAGAGCCCGCTGCGGAACGAGATGGCGTGCCCAAGAGATTTCAAATCGCTGGTCAGAGACAAAAAATTAGCTCCATTCGAGGCCTGAAGCCAGGCATACGATTGCAGAGATTGACCATAGGGTGAGAGCAGTTATCTTGCCGTTTTGATCTTGTTCCAGTCCGAATCAAACAGTCACAGGCCAGGGCATCGTTGTGTGCGTGTTTCCACTAAGTTAGCCACGATGAAGGGTTTTTCCGGTCGGGAAGAACGCGATCAAAATGACAATCAGATTGCTCATGGTATGCAACATTTTTCACATCAACTGAATTAGATCTGCAAAGCCCACCGTAACCTGTTGCTTTCACAGAGGCTTCCATGGGACTTCAACGGCATCAGCGTTGCACTATTTAGCGCGGG